>NZ_RQZB01000006.1:0-167242 GCF_003859975.1 Streptococcus sp. OH4692_COT-348 | reverse complement strand
TAGTGACAATGGTGTAGAAACACGTCGTGTGCTATCTAACAATATTACCAAAGAACCGATTAATCAAGTTGTCTTAATAGGGATCAAAGCTATAGAAGGAGAGGAGGACAAGAAAACACTTCTCATTCCTTCGAATGAGAACATGATTCTTAGTTCTGATAGAAAATTAGTAAATTCTGCTAAGGAGTTACCAAGGACTTCAAGTATTGATGATAACAACTTATTTGTTCTTGGTTCAATAGGACTTCTCTTGAGTTTGGGATTGAGTGTTAGAAAAAGAAAAAATTGAGCATGAAATTTCAAAATTGATAGTAACAGGAGTTTTTCATAAAAATGGTAAAGAATAATTTTAGCATTATGAAAAAGTATTTTAAATATTGCTATGTAAGTAATATATATGGCAATAAACTTAATAGCTTTTTTGGAGATCATATTGGATTATCTTTCCTTGAAATGATGGGGCAAAAGAGCAGTATGATCAAGTTTAGTACGAATCTCTATGTAAATGTCGGTTGTAAAAATAGAGGAAGTTTTAATATTTGATTCTTTTAATTTAAGCAATTCTGTGAATTTTTAACAAATCTCATAAGTAACTCCCTGATGAATCATCTGCTGTTTTCATTATAGTTCTTATGAGATTTTTTCAACAAAATAGGCTCCATAATATCTATAGAGGATTTATCTACTACAAAAATTATAGTTCCTATTCCCAAATTCAGCCCTTCTAGCATGGAAAAATCTGTTATAATAATAGAAAAGGAGGAGCGCATGCACAAGATTTTATTAGTAGAAGATGATCAGGTCATTCGTCAACAGGTCGGGAAAATGCTCTCTGAATGGGGATTTGAAGTGGTCTTGGTAGAAGACTTTATGGAAGTTTTGAGTCTATTTGTTCAGTCGGAACCTCATCTGGTCCTCATGGATATTGGACTGCCCTTGTTTAATGGCTATCACTGGTGTCAGGAAATTCGTAAGATTTCCAAGGTACCCATCATGTTTCTGTCTTCGAGAGACCAGGCTATGGATATTGTCATGGCAATCAATATGGGTGCGGATGACTTTGTGACCAAGCCTTTTGACCAGCAGGTTCTTTTAGCCAAGGTTCAGGGCTTGTTACGCCGTTCCTATGAGTTTGGGCGTGACGAGAGTCTACTGGAATATGCAGGTGTTATCCTTAATACTAAATCCATGGATGTACATTATCAAGGACAAGTCTTGAATTTGACCAAGAACGAATTCCAGATTTTACGCGTGTTGTTTGAGCATGCGAGCAATATCGTAGCGCGTGACGACCTGATGCGGGAACTTTGGAACAGTGATTTTTTCATTGATGATAATACCCTCTCTGTCAATGTGGCTCGTTTGCGTAAAAAGTTGGAAGAGCAGGGCTTGGTAGGATTTATCGAGACCAAGAAAGGAATAGGGTACGGATTGAAGCATGCTTGATTGGAAACAATTTTTTCTAGCCTATCTGCGTTCCCGTAGTCGTCTGTTTGTCTATCTACTTTCTTTGACGTTTCTGGTTTTGCTCTTTCAGTTTTTATTTGCCAGTTTAGGAATTTACTTTCTCTATTTTTTCCTCTTGTGTTGCTTTGTAACCATCTTATTTTTCACTTGGGACATATTGGTGGAGATGCAGGTCTATCGCCAGGAAATTCTCTATGGGGAGAGGGAAGCCAAATCTCCTTTGGAAATAGCTTTAGCAGAAAAATTAGAAGCGCGTGAGATGGAACTCTATCAGCAAAGGTCAGATTCAGAAAGAAAACTGACGGATTTGCTGGATTACTATACCTTGTGGGTCCATCAGATCAAGACCCCCATTGCAGCCAGTCAACTCTTAGTTGCAGAAGTAGCCGACCGCCAATTAAAGCAGCAATTAGAACAGGAAATTTTCAAGATTGATTCCTATACCAATCTAGTTTTACAGTACCTGCGTTTAGAAAGTTTCCATGATGATTTGGTCTTGAAGCAGGTGCAAATTGAGGACTTGGTCAAGGAAATAATTCGTAAATATGCTCTTTTCTTTATTCAAAAAGGTTTAAATGTCAATCTACATGACCTTGATAAAGAAATCGTGACGGATAAAAAGTGGCTGCTAGTGGTTATTGAACAAATTATCTCAAACAGTCTTAAGTACACTAAGGAAGGTGGTCTGGAGATTTATATGGACGGGCAAGAGCTTTGTATCAAGGATACAGGAATCGGGATAAAAAACAGTGATGTCCTCCGAGTTTTTGAACGTGGATTTTCAGGATATAATGGACGCCTGACCCAGCAGTCATCTGGACTTGGACTTTATCTATCTAAGAAAATTTCTGAGGAACTGGGGCACCAGATTCGTATCGAGTCTGAGGTCGGTACAGGAACGACAGTGCGGATTCAGTTTGCTCAAGTGAACCTAGTCCTTGAGTGAGCCTCATAGATAAGAGTCCAGGATAAGACAACTGGGCTTTTTATCTTTAACTGTATATCCGAGTAAATTATTTTATCTACTATAAATAAATCTTTGAGGGATATGAAGACCACGAACGAAAAGGTAGTTCTAGATCAGAAGCAGATTAAGCAAACCAATAACAAGCAAATCTTGACAGTTTGCTTCCTTCCTGTAATTTTTGCATTTCTCCATTGACCTTTGCTTATCATATGCTTAGTTTGGTTCTAGAGTTCATTGAAGTAGTCGATGATACCATGAGGTTGACGATAACTTTCTCTATCTGTTCAATTGATCGATTTCGTCAGAGAAAGAATGTAAAATTTTTGATATAATGTTAAGGATGGACTGACGGATACTTAGAGGATAATTTTCAAAAGAATAACAAGTGAGAAGAAAAATATGTTAGATTGGACAGAAGTCTCTCTACCATCATCCAAGCAGAAACAAGATTATATGAAATAAGAGGAGTAACCAATGACCGGAAACTATTCAACACGTGAATACCGTGAGAAATTATATGATGATCTTCATGTTCGATTAAGAGATACAGTGATTTTGATGTGTGCGATTTTTATTGCCTCTATCGGACTAAATATGAATTCAACAGCTGTCATTATTGGAGCCATGCTGATTTCCCCTCTTATGACACCGATTGTTGGACTGGGGTTTGGTTTAGCTATTTTTGATACGCGTTTAATCAAGCAATCTCTAGAGGTTTTATTTACCCAAGTATTGGTCAGCTTGCTTGTCTCGGCTCTGTATTTCTGGATTTCTCCCTTATCTTATGAAAGTAGCGAATTGATTGCACGAACCTCTCCAACCATTTGGGATGTTCTCATTGCTATTGCTGGTGGGATAGCAGGCGTAATTGGTTCAAGGAAAAAAGAAGCAAACAATATCGTGCCAGGAGTAGCCATTGCAACAGCTCTGATGCCACCTATCTGTACTGCAGGCTATGGTTTAGCTAATGGAAATGTACGATTTTTATTTGGAGCTCTCTATCTTTTCTTGATCAACTGTGTTTTTATCATGCTAACCAATATTGTTGGAACAAGAATTTTGATGAGAAAATCTCCCTTAAGTTCATTTAAAGAGCTAAATATTAAAATGAGAATTGGGTTGATATCCTTGATTGTATTATTGATTCTTCCAGCCAGCTATTCAGCAGTTACTCTGACGATAGATCAAGCGCGAAAAGAAGGAATCAAACAGTTTGTAGGAAAAGAGTTCGCCAATCACACGGTTATTAATCAAGTCTACAAGTCAAGGAACAATGAATTGGTCTTGACGGTTGTTGGAGATCCGATTTCAGAAGAAGAATTAGAAACGATCCACCAAAAACAAGCCTCTTACGGTATTCAATCTGTTCAATTGAAAGTCAATCAAGTCCATAATTCGACAAAATTAGACAGTGATACGACCAAGGAATTTTATGAAACCATTAACAAGTATATCGATCAAAAACTCTCCGAAAAAGATTCACAAAAAGATCTCGTAAAAGAAAATGAAGCAGACAAGGAATGAGGATATTGACCTTATCAAACCCATGAAAGCAAATCTTGTGTGGTGGTTTGGTCAATCACTACTAGCTCGGATTAAATAATACTCTTCGAAAATCAAATTCAAACCACGTCAGCGTCGCCTTACCGTACTCAAGTACAGCTTGCGGCTAGCTTCCTAGTTTGCTTTTTGATTTTCATTGAGTAAAAATATAAAAAGCAACAGCTGTTTTAGTTGTTGCTTTTTAGGTAGCTAGGATTTTATCCCAGGTTTTGTCTCTTATTTCTCAACGCGTGATTTGTTGTCGATATCAGTAAGGATAGCTTCAACAAAGTCATCAACTGAGACAGTTTGTGTTTCTTTTTGGCCATAGCGACGAACGTTAACAGTTCCGTCTTCCATTTCCTTGTCTCCAACAATCAATTGGTAAGGAATCTTGCTGGTTTGTGACGCACGGATCTTAAACTGCATTTTTTCATTGCGTTCATCTACGTCTGCACGGACACCACGGTCACGGAGTTTTTTAGCCACTTCCCATGCGTAGTCCACGTGTTTTTCGTTAGATACTGGGATGAGGGTTACTTGGTGTGGTGCAAGCCATGTTGGGAAGGCGCCCTTGTAGTTTTCAATCAAGATAGCAGTGAAGCGTTCCATAGTTGAGATAACCCCACGGTGAATCATAACTGGACGGTGCTCTTCACCATCAGCTCCGATGTATTTGAGGTCGAAGCGTTCTGGAAGCAAGAAGTCAAGCTGGATAGTCGAAAGGGTTTCTTCTTTACCAAGGGCAGTCTTAACCTGGATATCCAATTTTGGTCCGTAGAAGGCTGCTTCCCCTTCGGCTTCAAAGTAGTCCACACCCATTTCATCAAGGGCTGCACGAAGCATGGTTTGGGCATTTTCCCACATTTGGTCGTTATCGAAGTATTTTTCCTTGTCCTCTGGGTCACGAAGAGAGAGGCGGAAGCGGTATTCAGTCAAGTTGAAATCTTCATAAACATCGATAATCAACTGAAGGGCACGTTGGAATTCTTCTTGGATTTGTTCAGGAGTTACAAAGAGGTGACCATCGTTGAGAGACATTTCACGCACACGTTGAAGACCAGTCAGGGCACCAGATTTTTCATAACGGTGCATCATACCGATTTCGGCGATACGGATTGGCAACTCACGGTATGAGTGAACATGGTGTTTGAAGACTTGGATGTGGTGTGGGCAGTTCATTGGACGAAGGACAAATTCTTCCCCGTCACCCATGTCCATAGTTGGGAACATGTCTTCTTGGTAATGATCCCAGTGACCAGAAGTCTTGTAAAGCTCAACTGAAGCAAGTGGTGGAGTGTAGACGTGTTGGTAGCCAGAAGCCAACTCTTTGTCTACGATGTAGCGTTCCAATTCACGACGGATAGTCGCACCATTTGGCAACCAGAATGGAAGTCCTTGACCAACCTCTTGAGAAATCATGAAGAGGTCAAGCTCTTTACCAAGCTTACGGTGGTCACGTTCCTTGGCTTCTTCACGCATTTGAAGGTAGTTCTTCAAGTCTTTCTTGTCAAACCAAGCTGTACCGTAGATACGTTGCATCATAGCGTTGTCGCTATTTCCACGCCAGTAAGCACCAGCTACGTTAAGAAGGTGGAAAATTTGGATACGACCAGTTGATGGGACGTGAGGACCACGGCAGAGGTCCACGTATTCACCCTGACGGTAGATAGTTAAACCACCCTCGTCTTCTGAGTGTTCTTCAATCAATTCTAATTTGTAAGGGTCATTTTTGAAGATTTCACGTGCCTCATCTTTAGTCACTTCTTCACGGATAGATGGGAAGTTTTCTTTAACGATTTTTTGCATTTCTTCTTCGATACGAGGAAGGTCTTCGTTGGAGATTTGACCAGCAGTATTGTCAGTATCGTAGTAGAAGCCATCTTCGATGGCTGGACCAACACCCAAGTGAATGTCTGGGAAAAGGCGACGAGCGGCTTGGGCAAACAAGTGAGCAGCTGAGTGACGTAGGATTGGAAGGGCATCTTCGTGATCAGGTGTCACGATTTCTATGTTTCCATCTTCAGTGATAGCACGAGTCGTATCGATGAGTTTGCCGTTGAATTTACCAGCCAAGGCTTTTTTAGCTAGAGAATTGCTGATAGATTGGGCAATTTCAAAAGTTGTAACGCCAGATTCGAATTCACGAACAGCGCCATCTGGGAAAGTAATGTTAATCATAATTTTCTCCTTATATTGGTTATCCATTATTTCTAAAGCAGAAGTGTTTCCCTATTTCGCAGTCTTAAATAAAGAGAAACAAAAAGCAACATCCTCGAAAGGACGTCGCAACGTGGTTCCACCTTCATTTATGTACCTCAAAAGAGAGGGACACCTCTGATTGGCTCTAACGTGGCCACCGTTTTATGTTTTCATAAAAGTCAGTAGAGTAGTATCAGTTTAGGCTTTCTATGCGTTTTCAGCAACCACGCACTCTCTAGTAGAAAGGGACTAAGTGACTTGTCTCTATGGATTATTATAGCATGATTGTGAAAATTTTCAAGATTTTTGTAGATTTTTTTGAATTTTCTTCATTGAAAAGTGCTTGCTATGCTTTGTTAGGAGTAATGTGAAATCATCTTTTTGATAAGTCTGTACCTTGATAAAAGTAGTGTTCTGGATTTAGTAAGAGTGGGTCAAAGGTAACCATTATACAGTATTTTTTGTTATAATATTAAAAAGATATATAAGAGGAAATGAGGAGAAAGAATGACAAAAATAGCTCTTCTTTCAGATATTCATGGAAATACTACAGCCTTGGAGGCTGTTTTGGAAGATACTCGGCAGCTAGGAGTGGATGAATACTGGCTTTTGGGAGATATTCTCATGCCAGGAACAGGGCGTAGAAGGATTTTGGACTTGTTGGATCAACTACCGATTACGGCTAGAGTTTTGGGAAACTGGGAAGACAGTCTTTGGCATGGTGTCCGCAAGGAATTGGATAGCACTCGTCCTAGTCAACGCTATCTCTTGCGCCAGTGCCAGTATGTTTTAGAGGAAATTTCCCTAGAAGAAATCGAAATGCTCCACAATCAACCTCTACAGATTCATCGTCAGTTTGGGGATTTGACGGTAGGAATTAGCCACCATCTTCCTGATAAGAACTGGGGGAGAGAGTTGATTCATACTGGAGCGCAAGAGGATTTTGACCGCTTGGTGACCAATCCACCTTGTGATATCGCTGTATATGGTCATATTCATCAGCAGTTGCTTCGTTACGGGACTGGTGGTCAATTGATTGTCAATCCAGGTTCGATTGGGCAGCCTTTCTTTCTAGATGCCCAGTTACGGAAGGACTTACGGGCCCAGTATATGATTTTAGAGTTTGATGACAAGGGATTGGTAGATATGGATTTCCGCCGGGTAGACTACGATGTGGCAGCTGAATTGCAGTTGGCTAAAGATCTTAAACTTCCCTATTTTGAGGTTTATTATGAAAGTCTGGTCAATGGTATCCACCATACTCATCATCAGGAATTTTTGAGAGAACTGGCCCAGAAAGAGGGCTACGATAGGGAGTTAGATGCCTGGTTGAAAAGTGGTAATGATTGACATTACAACTAAAAAGGGTATAATAATAGAAAAAGAAGAGTAGAGGCAGGGTAGCCTCGTAAAAAGGAGAAGAGGATGCAAATTCCAAGTAGATTTACCATTGCGACTCATATGCTGATAATCATTGCCCTCAAGGGGAAGGAAAGCAAGGTGACCAGTGATTTTCTGGCTGCTAGTGTCGGGGTCAATCCAGTCATTATCAGAAAGACCTTGTCCCAGTTGAAGAAGGCAGAGCTGATTTCAGTAGCGCGTGGAACAGGGGGAACAGAGATTGTCAAGGACCTCAAAGACATTAGTCTTTTAGATGTTTATCAAGCGGTCGAGTGTCTTGGTAAGACAGGTCAACTCTTCAGTTTCCATGACAATCCAAATCCAAATTGCCCAGTTGGAGCTCGTATTCATGATGTTTTGGATCAAAAACTGGAGAGAATTCAGCTGGCGATGGAGGCAGAGCTTGGTCAGACCAGTCTAGAACAAGTCGTGGCCGATGCAGAGAGTCAAATGAAGGATTAAGAGGGATAGATGCCTGCAAATGAAATGTCAAAACACTGCTAGAAATCTGGCAGTGTTTTTTTGAGACTGCGTAGAAAAAACTCCTGGGAAATTCCAGGAGAGTATGAGTGGTTATTTAAACTTGAATCCTTCGTAAATAAGCTCTGTTTTTGGATTTTGTTTCTTAATCTGTTTGGCAAGTGACTTCATCATAGAAAGAGGACCACACATATAGACGGTTGCCTGTTCGGGCACTTCTTCTTGCTCAAAATTAAGATAGCCGTCTTTCCTACTGTCTACTAGATGGAGTTCAAAATTAGGATTTTTCTGAGCATAGTCACGGAGCAAATCTAGATAGACTGCATTTTCATTTCCACGGAAGCTATAGTAGAAGTGAACCTGTTTATCTAAAATAGGATGTTCACGGATGTAAGAGATGAAGGGGGTAATCCCAATGCCTCCAGCAATCCAAACCTGATTTTCTCGTCCTTCTTCTATGATCATGTGTCCGTAAGCTCTGTCTACGCTTACTTTGCTGCCGACTTGAAGATTGTCATAGATATTCTTGGTATGGTCACCTGAATTTTTAACAGTAAAGTAACGAGTTTGACCATGACCTCCTGAGATAGAAAAGGGATGCGGAGCACTTTCAAAGCCTTCTTGGAAAATCTTTAGAAAGGCAAATTGTCCTGATTGATAGTTGAAAGGTCTGCTAAGATGGATTTGAATTTCTATAGTATCGTGATTTAAGCGTTTGAGATTAGTAATTTTCCCTAGATAGGGGAATCCAATCTTTTGATAAAGGAAAATGATATAAAAACCAGCCAGTAAGCCTAAAAGGGCATAGCTACCAACAAGAAAACTTAGAAGATTAAATGTAAGGAGACGATTGCCCATCATCATGTAGACGTGAAAGAGTCCCAAAATATAGGCTAGATAAACAAGGCGGTGAATCCATCGCCAAGCTTCGTATTGGATGTATTTGCCTAAATAGGCGACAAGGATGATACTGGCAAAGATATAGATGGCAAGGTTGCCAAACTGAGCGGATAAGCGAGAGCCCCACAGACCGCCCATACTAAAGTTATGCAAGATTAGTAGGATGATGGAGAGAAAGGCTGTGAATTTGTGGACAGTATAGACTCTCTCCAAACCGTGAAACCAGCTTTCTAGTAGGGGGAGACGAGTGGCTAGGATAAAAGTTAGAGATAGGCTTGTTAAAGCTAGTCCTGGAATCATGAATTGGGGAGAAGTGCTCATCCAAGTTAAAATAGTCAAGAGAAAACTAGATATGATAAAGAGTAGTCCTTTGATTGATTTCATAGAAAATTCCATTTCATTAATATTTTGATTTGTTGTAAATAAATTTGTTACATTTTATCATAGAAAAAGTATGGTGTCAAATTGAGGTATATAAATATCTACTATCATCAAAAAAACTCTCCAATTGAACTGGAGAGTGGCTGTTTATTCTGCAGCTTGTTGCCAACGTTTTGCTAGCATATGAGACAAACTAGAAATGGCTAGGTTAAAGCTGAAGTAGATGAGGGCAATCAGGATATACAGACTGAAGACCTGCTCTGGTTCGAAATAACGGCCCATGAGAATTTGGCTGGCTCCAAAGAGTTCTTGTAGGGCGATAACAGAGTAGAGAAG
Organism: Streptococcus sp. OH4692_COT-348; assembly: GCF_003859975.1. Classification (GTDB taxonomy): domain Bacteria; phylum Bacillota; class Bacilli; order Lactobacillales; family Streptococcaceae; genus Streptococcus. The sequence goes on along the minus strand of NZ_RQZB01000006.1, from coordinate 157,566 downwards.
ACTGGTATCCTTAATCACGGTTACAAACTGAGAAATGATAGCTGGCAGCATTTTACGAATGGCTTGTGGGAGAATGATGTGGTAGAGGATTTGGGCTGAGGTAAATCCTTGCGACATTCCTGCTTCGTATTGCCCCTTGTCCACAGCATTGAGACCGCCTCGAATAATCTCAGCTAGAGCCGCTGATGTAAAGAGGGTAAAGGCAGTGATTCCTGCTGGTGTGGATTTCATCTTGAACACTAAAAAGATAGTAAAGATCCAGAGGAGGTTGGGAACGTTGCGCACAAACTCGATGTAAATGCTGGAGATGATGCGCAAGACAGGATTTTTCCCATTTCTCATAACTGCTAGCACTGTCCCGATAAGGGTAGAGAGAACGATGGCAATTAGAGAAATATAGAGGGTCAAGCCAAATCCTTTAAAGATAAAGACTAGGTTATCTGGGGTTAAAACTTCTAAAATGGATTCCATAGTAACCTCCTAAAGTGAATAGGCTTTTTTGTTGGATTGCTCCATCTTGCGACCAAACTGGGCAACAGGGAAGCATAGAGAGAAGTAGAGCAGGGCAGCGCCTAGAAAGGCTGGGATATAGTTTCCGTTAAGAGCCGACCAAGACTTGGTCACAAACATCAAATCTACTCCAGAGATGATAGCGACTGTAGAGGTGTTTTTGATGAGGTTAACAATTTGGTTGGTCAAAGGAGGGAGAATGATACGAAAAGCCTGAGGCAAGATAATCAAGCGCATAGCACTGATATAGGTAAAACCTTGCGATAAGGCAGCTTCCATCTGACCGCTAGGAATAGACTGAATACCTGAGCGAATCACCTCAGCAATATAGGCACCGTGATAGAGTCCCACGCAGAGAACGGCTGTCCAATAAATCGGAATCATGATGATATGGTCACTGATAAGAGGTAGACCATAAAAGACGATGACAAATTGCACCAAAAGGGGAGTGTTTTGGTAAAATTCAACAAAGATGCGAGCCAAAATTCTCAATATTGGACGCTTGCTGGTTGACATGGCTCCAAAGAAGATGCCCAAAACCATGGCTAGGATAAAGGATCCGATTGCTAGGGAAAGGGTGAAGAGGAAACCATTGAAAAATTGTCCAAAATCCTGAAAATAGGCTGTCCAAGATGATAAATCTGTCATGGGGTATCCTCCTTAATCTGCAGTATGGCTAGATGGTTTGAGCTTGTAACGGTCATAAAGTTTTTGCAAACTACCATCCTTGCTCCATTTAGTGACCAAGTTATCAAGATAGTCGTTGAGCTCTGTATTTGATTTCTTAGTAACGATACCGTAGTCAGATGGCTTGAAACTATCATCTAGTAGTTCTGTCCGCTTACTGATGTAGCCAGATAGGATAGAACGGTCAACGGAAAAGGCATCGATACGGTGAGCGTGAAGGGAAGTAATCAATTCTGGGTAGGAACCAAGTTCGACGAATTTAAAGGTCAGGCCTTTCTTTTTACCCAGTTCGGTAATTAGACGTTGGGTAATGGAACCTTGGGCAACTCCGATGGTTTTTCCGTTTAAGTCTTCAATGTTTTTGATTTTGGCAGACTTATTGACCAAAAATCCAGAAGCGTCCGTGTAGTAGGGGCTGGTAAAGTTATAAAGTTTTTTGCGTTCGTCTGTGATGGTAAAGGTCGCGATATCCATATCGACCTGTTCATTGTCTAGAAGGGGTCCGCGAGTTTGTGCTGTAACTGGCACATAACGAACCTTGACCTTGAGCTCATCAGCTACCATCTTGGCCAGATCAGTTTCGATACCAGAATAGGTTCCTGTCTTGGGATCCTTGTAACCGAAATTGGGAACGTCTTGTTTGACACCAACAACCAGCTCGCCTCTCTTTTGAATGTCTGCGACACTGGTATCAGCCTGAACTGGTTTTGTAGCAGCAAGACCGAAAAGGCTAATCAATAATGCTGATAAAAAGAATTTCTTTTTCATAGGCGCCTCCTTATTTAACTTTGTCACTTTCGTGGTTGATGATTTTGCTGAGAAATTGTTGGGCACGAGGTTCGCTTGGATTGTCGAAAAAGTCATCAACATCTGTCGTATCCACCAAAACCTCTCCGTCAGCCATAAAGATGATGCGATCCGCAACTTCACGGGCAAAGCCCATTTCATGAGTAACGATAATCATATTCATACCATCGTGGGCCAATTTTTGCATAACTGCTAGAACATCGCCGATAGTTTCAGGGTCTAGGGCAGATGTTGGCTCATCAAAGAGGAGGAGTTCAGGATGCATAGCGAGTCCACGTGCGATGGCAATCCGTTGTTTTTGTCCACCAGATAGCATGGCTGGATAAGAATCTTTCTTGTCCCACATATTTACAAATTCCAGATATTTTTGGGCTGTTTTTTCAGCTTCTTTTTTATCAATTCCTAGAACTTTTATGGGTGCTAGTGTTACGTTTTCTAACACTGTTTTATGCGGATAGAGGTTGAAATGTTGGAAAACCATGCCGACTTCCTTGCGAAGGGGCACCAAATCTTTCTGGCTGGCACCAGCAACTTGGTGACCATTTACTAGAAGACTTCCTTTGTCTACAGCCTCCAAACCATTGATGGTGCGGATAAGAGTGGACTTACCAGAACCAGAAGGACCTAGGAGTACAACAACTTGCCCTTTTTCAAAACGGAGATTGATGTCGCGGAGTGCATGGTAATCTCCGTAATATTTTTCGACGTGTTCAAATTCTACTAAAGCCATAAGGAATCTCCTTTGTGTTAGATTTTATAACATGATTCTACACCAAAAGATTTGTCTTGTCAAATCATATCTGAAAAAATTCACTAAAATTTTATAAAAAAGCAATCTGGATAGAGAAAACGTCTAAATCGTGTTATAATGAAGCGATAGAATTCTTAGAAAGAGTGGATGTCTTTTTGATAACACCTACTTATGAATGGCAGTTTGCCCCGCAAGTAGAAGATGCGGATTTTACAAAGATAGCCAAGAAGGCTGGACTGGGTCCTGAGGTGGCTCGGTTATTATTTGAAAGAGGAATTCAGGACCAAGAAAGTCTGAAGAAGTTTTTAGAGCCTTCCTTAGAGGACTTGCATGACCCTTATCTGCTCCATGATATGGATAAGGCAGTGGAACGGATTCGTCAGGCCATTGAAGAAGGGGAAAATATCCTCGTTTACGGTGATTACGATGCGGATGGTATGACTTCGGCTTCTATTGTTAAGGAAAGTTTGGAACAGCTTGGTGCTGAGTGCCGTGTTTACTTGCCCAATCGTTTTACCGACGGTTATGGACCTAATGCCAGTGTTTACAAATATTTTATCGAGCAAGAAGGAATTTCCTTGATTGTGACGGTGGATAATGGGGTTGCGGGTCACGAGGCTATTGAATTGGCCCAGTCTATGGGAGTAGATGTTATTGTGACTGACCACCATTCTATGCCTGAAACCTTACCAGATGCCTATGCTATTGTCCATCCTGAACATCCGGATGCGGACTATCCTTTCAAATATTTGGCTGGTTGTGGAGTTGCTTTCAAGCTGGCTTGTGCCCTTTTAGAAGAAGTACAAGTGGAATTGCTTGATTTGGTCGCTATTGGTACCATTGCTGATATGGTGAGTTTGACGGATGAAAACCGTATCTTGGTTCAGTATGGTCTGGAGATGTTGGGACATACCCAGCGCATTGGTCTGCAAGAAATGCTGGACATGGCTGGGATTGCTGCCAACGAAGTAACAGAAGAAACGGTTGGTTTCCAGATTGCCCCTCGTTTGAATGCCTTGGGCCGTTTGGATGATCCCAATCCTGCCATTGATTTGCTGACTGGCTTTGATGATGAGGAAGCACATGAGATTGCTCTCATGATTCATCAGAAAAACGAAGAGCGCAAGGAAATCGTCCAGTCTATCTATGAAGAAGCTAAGACCATGATGGACCCTGAGAAGAAGGTCCAAGTCTTGGCTAAGGAAGGCTGGAATCCTGGGGTTCTGGGTATCGTCGCTGGTCGTTTGTTGGAAGAACTAGGGCAGACAGTCATCGTTCTCAATATAGAGGACGGTCGTGCCAAGGGTAGTGCTCGTAGTGTGGAAGCGGTCGATATTTTTGAAGCCCTAGATCCCCATCGCGACCTCTTTATCGCATTTGGCGGTCATGCTGGCGCAGCAGGAATGACGCTGGAAGTTGAGAAACTCTCAGATTTATCTCAGGTTTTGGAAGATTATGTCCGTGAAAAAGGAGCGGATGCTGCTGGCAAGAACAAGTTAAATCTAGATGAAGAACTGTATTTGGAAGCACTTAGCTTGGAAACAGTCAAAAGTTTTGAACGTTTGGCACCTTTTGGCATGGACAACCAGAAACCCGTCTTTTATATCAAGGATTTTCAGGTCGAAAGTGCCCGTACCATGGGGGCAGGCAATGCCCATCTCAAGCTGAAAATTTCTAAGGGTGAGGCTAGTTTTGAAGTGGTGGCCTTCGGTCAAGGTAGATGGGCAACAGAATTTGCTCAAACCAAGAATCTAGAGTTGGCAGTCAAATTGTCTGTCAATCAATGGAATGGCCAAACTGCCCTCCAGTTGATGATGGTGGATGCACGCGTGGAGGGTGTTCAGCTCTTTAACATCCGTGGAAAGAATGCCACCTTGCCAGAGGGAGTTCCAGTCTTGGATTTTGCTGGAGAAGTGCCAGATTTAGTGACTAGTGAAGCGGTTGTTGTGAAAACAATTCCTGAGGATATGACCCTGCTAAAGACCATTTTTCAAAAGCAGAATTTCTCTGCGGTCTATTTCAAAAATGACATTGATAAGGCCTACTATCTGACGGGATATGGGACTAGAGAGCAGTTTGCAAAATTGTACAAGACTATCTACCAGTTCCCAGAGTTTGATATTCGCTACAAGCTGAAGGATTTGGCTACTTATCTTAATATTCAACAAATCTTACTAGTCAAGATGATTCAAGTATTTGAGGAATTAGACTTTGTGATGATTAAAAATGGTGTCATGACAGTGAATAAAGAGGCTGAAAAGCGTGATATAGCTGAGAGTCAGATTTACCAAAATCTCAAACAAACCGTTAAAGACCAAGAAATGATGGCGCTGGGTACCGTGCAAGAAATTTATGACTTTTTAATGGAAAAAGAATAGACATAGGAAAGAGTTGGGCAACCAGCTCTTTTTTGAAAACAAATCTTCATTTTGAAAATCATCAAAAAAATGGTATAATGGTAGGAAAAGATTCGGCTAATACTCAATGAAAATCAAAGGGCAAACTAGGAAGCTAGCTGCAGGTTGCTCAAAACACTGTTTTGAGGTTGTGGATAGAACTGACGAAGTCAGCTCAAAACACTGTTTTGAGGTTGTGGATAGAACTGACGAAGTCAGTAACCATACCTAAGGTAAGGCGAAGCTGACGTGGTTTGAAGAGATTTTCGAAGAGTATAAAAGTAATAGTGCTTTTAGAATAAAAGGGCAAGCAACCCTATAATCAAGATAAACTAAGCTTTTGGAGGAAAAATGAGTAATATCAGTTTAACAACACTTGGTGGCGTGCGTGAAAATGGGAAAAACATGTATATCGCTGAAATCGATGGGTCTATTTTCGTTTTGGATGCAGGTCTAAAATACCCTGAAAATGAACAACTAGGGGTGGACGTAGTCATTCCCAATATGGACTACCTTTTTGAAAATAGTGACCGTATTGCTGGGGTTTTCTTGACCCATGGACATGCGGATGCTATTGGTGCTCTGCCTTATCTCTTGGCTAAAGCCAAGGTACCTGTATTTGGATCTGAGTTGACCATTGAGTTGGCAAAACTCTTCGTCAAAGGAAATGACGCAGTTAAGAAATTCAATGATTTCCATGTCATTGATGAGGATACGGAGATTGATTTTGGAGGGACTGTGGTGTCCTTCTTCCCTACGACTTACTCCGTTCCAGAGAGCCTGGGAATTGTCTTGAAAACATCGGAAGGAAGCATCGTTTATACAGGTGACTTCAAATTTGACCAAACGGCTAGTGAATCTTATGCAACTGATTTTGCTCGTTTGGCAGAGATTGGTCGTGACGGCGTCCTAGCTCTCCTCAGTGATTCGGCCAATGCGGACAGCAATATTCAGGTGGCTAGTGAAAGTGAAGTTAGGGATGAAATTACCCAAACTATTGCTGACTGGGAAGGTCGTATCATCGTTGCAGCTGTTTCCAGTAACCTTTCTCGTATTCAGCAGATTTTTGACGCTGCGGATAAAACAGGTCGACGTATCGTTTTGACAGGATTTGATATTGAAAATATCGTCCGCACAGCGATTCGTCTCAAGAAGTTATCTTTAGCCAACGAAATTCTCTTGATTAAGCCTAAAGATATGTCTCGCTTTGAAGACCATGAGTTGATTATTCTTGAGACAGGCCGTATGGGTGAACCTATCAATGGACTTCGTAAGATGTCGATTGGTCGCCATCGTTATGTAGAAATCAAGGATGGGGACCTGGTCTATATTGCTACGGCTCCGTCTATTGCTAAAGAAGCCTTCGTTGCGCGTGTGGAAAATATGATTTATCAGGCAGGTGGGGTTGTCAAATTGATTACCCAAAGTTTACATGTATCAGGGCACGGAAATGCGCGTGATTTGCAGTTGATGATTAACCTCTTGCAACCCAAGTATCTCTTCCCAATTCAAGGGGAATACCGTGAGTTGGATGCCCATGCTAAGGCTGCTATGGCAGTTGGGATGTTGCCAGAACGCATTTTCATCCCTAAAAAGGGAACCAGCATGGCTTATGAGAATGGAGACTTTGTCCCAGCTGGAGCGGTTCCGGCAGGGGATGTCTTGATTGACGGAAATGCCATCGGTGATGTTGGTAATGTGGTTCTTCGTGACCGTAAGGTCTTGTCAGAAGATGGAATTTTCATCGTCGCAATCACCGTTAACCGTCGTGAGAAGAAAATTGTGGCCAAGGCTCGTGTTCATACGCGTGGATTTGTTTACCTCAAGAAGAGTCGTGATATTCTCCGTGAAAGTTCAGAATTGATTAACCAAACGGTAGAAGACTATCTTCAAGGAGATGACTTTGACTGGGCAGATCTTAAAGGGAAGGTTCGTGATAATTTGACCAAGTATCTCTTTGACCAAACCAAGCGTCGTCCAGCTATTTTACCAGTAGTCATGGAAGCGAAATAATCATTGAAATAAACAGAGAGAAAGTCGAGTTTCGGCTTTTTCTTATAGAAAAATAGAGGAAAAATATGGCAGTAATGAAAATCGAGTATTACTCACAAGTTTTGGATATGGAGTGGGGAGTGAATGTCCTCTATCCTGATGCTAATCGAGTGGAAGAACCAGAGTGTAAAGATATTCCCGTCTTGTACCTTTTGCATGGGATGTCTGGCAACCATAATAGCTGGCTCAAGCGGACCAACGTAGAACGCTTGCTTCGAGGAACCAATCTCATCGTTGTTATGCCCAATACCAGCAACGGTTGGTATACCGATACCCAGTATGGTTTTGACTATTACACAGCTCTAGCAGAGGAATTGCCACAGGTTTTGAAACGCTTCTTCCCTAATATGACTAGCAAGCGTGAAAAGACCTTTATCGCTGGTCTCTCTATGGGAGGTTACGGCTGTTTCAAATTGGCTCTTGCTACAAATCGTTTTTCTCATGCAGCTAGTTTTTCAGGTGCTCTCAGCTTTCAAGATTTTTCTCCTGAAAGCCAAAATCTGGGGACACCAGCTTACTGGAGAGGTGTTTTTGGGGAGATTAAAGATTGGACAGCTAGCCCCTATTCTCTTGAAAGTCTGGCTAAAAAATCGGATAAAAAGACCAAGCTTTGGGCTTGGTGTGGCGAGCAGGATTTCTTGTACGAAGCTAATAATCTCGCAGTGAAAAATCTCAAAAAACTAGGTTTTGATGTGACCTATAGCCATAGTGCTGGAACTCACGAGTGGTATTATTGGGAAAAACAATTGGAACGGTTCTTAGCAACTCTGCCAATCGATTTCAAATTAGAAGAGAGATTGTCATAATTTAGCTTTCTTTCAGCTTGTTTTAGTAAAATAGACTTTATTTGCTAGAAAGGTGGAGGGAAATGCGCTGGATTTTTCGTTTGATAGGGGCTTTCTTTTCTTTTGTGTGGCGTTTGTTTTGGCGTCTAGTTTGGATAGCTTTTCTTTTGTGTGCTTTTGCTTTTGGACTTCTCTGGTATCTGAACGGTGATTTTCAAGGAGCGCTAAAGCAAGCAGAACGGTCAGTCAAGATTGGTCAACAAAGTATCGACCAATGGGGAAAAACAGGGCAACTGCCTAAGTTAAATCAGACAGATAGCCATCAACACTCTGAAGGAAGGTGGCCACAGGCTTCAGCTCGTATTTACCTAGATACGCAGATGGATTCACGCTTTCAAGAAGCTTATGTAGAAGCGATTCAGAATTGGAATCAAACGGGTGCTTTTAACTTTGAAATCGTGACTGAGACTAGTAAGGCGGATATCCTGGCTACGGAGATGAATGACGGAGGTACTCCTGTGGCAGGAGAGGCAGAAAGTCAGACCAATCTTTTAACGGGGCAATTCTTGTCTGTCACGGTACGGTTGAATCACTATTATCTGTCCAATCCTGGCTATGGCTATTCCTATGAGCGCATTGTCCATACGGCAGAACATGAGTTGGGGCATGCGATTGGCTTGGACCATACAGATGAAAAGTCTGTCATGCAACCAGCAGGTTCCTTTTATGGTATCCAGAAAGAGGATGTTGAAAGACTTCGAAAATTATATGAGACCAATGAGTAGGGGACTATCTTTCCCTACTTTTTTGCTATAATGGAACTATGAATAACTTGATTAAATCAAAACTAGAGCTCTTGCCAACCAGCCCTGGTTGCTACATTCACAAGGATAAAAACGGCACCATTATCTATGTAGGAAAGGCTAAAAATCTGCGTAACCGCGTGAGATCTTATTTCCGTGGAAGTCATGATACTAAGACAGAGGCTCTGGTATCTGAAATTGTGGATTTTGAATTTATCGTTACGGAGTCCAATATTGAGGCACTTCTCCTAGAAATCAACCTGATCAAGGAAAACAAGCCCAAGTACAATATCATGCTCAAGGATGATAAGTCTTATCCTTTCATCAAAATTACCAATGAACGCTATCCTCGTTTGATTATCACCCGTCAGGTCAAAAAAGACGGAGGTCTTTATTTCGGTCCCTATCCAGATGTGGGCGCAGCCAATGAAATCAAGCGGTTGCTGGATCGGATTTTCCCTTTTCGTAAGTGTACGAATCCACCGTCTAAGGTCTGTTTTTACTACCATATCGGTCAATGTATGGCCCACACTATCTGTAAGAAGGATGAGGACTATTTCAAGTCCATGGCTCAGGAGGTTTCTGATTTTCTGAAAGGCCAAGATGACAAAATCATTGATGACCTAAAGGGCAAGATGGTGGCGGCAGCTCAGACTATGGAGTTTGAACGTGCGGCGGAATACCGTGACCTGATTCAGGCTATTGGAACACTTCGAACCAAGCAACGGGTCATGGCCAAGGATCTCCAAAATCGGGATGTCTTTGGCTACCATGTGGACAAGGGCTGGATGTGTGTGCAGGTTTTCTTTGTCCGTCAGGGCAAGCTTATTGAGCGCGATGTCAATCTTTTCCCCTATTACAATGATCCGGATGAGGATTTTCTAACCTATGTGGGACAATTCTATCAAGAAAAATCCCACCTAGTACCCAATGAGGTATTGATTCCGCAGGATATTGACGAAGAAGCCGTCAAGGCTTTGGTAGACACCAAGATTCTTAAGCCTCAGCGTGGAGAGAAAAAGCAACTGGTCAATTTGGCTATAAAGAATGCTCGAGTCAGTCTAGAGCAGAAGTTCAATCTGTTAGAAAAATCTGTCGAAAAGACACAAGGAGCTATTGAAAATCTAGGACGCTTGCTCCAAATACCGACCCCAGTCCGCATCGAATCCTTCGATAACTCTAATATCATGGGAACCAGTCCTGTTTCAGCCATGGTTGTCTTTGTCAACGGAAAACCTAGTAAGAAGGATTACCGTAAGTATAAAATCAAGACCGTAGTCGGACCAGACGACTATGCCAGTATGCGAGAGGTCATTCGCAGACGCTATGGTCGAGTACAGCGTGACGGTTTGACTCCTCCAGATTTGATTGTGATTGATGGGGGACAAGGTCAAGTCAATATCGCCAAGCAGGTCATTCAAGAAGAACTGAGTCTGGATATTCCCATTGCAGGTTTGCAAAAAAATGACAAGCACCAAACCCATGAATTGCTCTTTGGAGATCCGCTTGAGGTGGTGGAGTTATCTCGAAATTCTCAGGAATTTTTTCTCCTCCAACGCATTCAAGATGAGGTGCACCGCTTTGCTATCACTTTCCATCGCCAACTGCGCTCCAAAAATTCCTTTTCATCACAACTGGATGGAATTGACGGTCTGGGACCTAAACGCAAGCAGAATCTCATGAAGCATTTCAAGTCTCTGACCAAAATCAAGGAAGCCAGTGTGGATGAGATTGTCGAAGTTGGAGTACCAAGAGTAGTAGCAGAAGCTGTGCAGAGGAAGTTGAACCCGCAGGAGGCAATGGAATTAGCTCAAGTAGCGGAAGAAAGAGTAGATTATCAAACAGAAGGAGAACACAATGAACCATAAAATCGCAATTTTATCAGATATTCATGGCAATGCGACGGCGCTAGAAGCAGTGATTGCAGATGCTAAAAATCAAGGAGTCAGTGAATACTGGCTTCTGGGAGATATTTTTCTTCCTGGTCCAGGTGCAAATGACTTGGTAGCCCTGCTAAAGGACCTTCCTATCACAGCCAGTGTTCGAGGAAATTGGGATGATTGTGTCCTTGAGGCCTTGGATGGTGAATGCGGTTTGGAAGATCCACAAGAAATCCAATCAATGCGAATGACCCAGTTTTTGATGGAGCGAATGGATCCTGCAACGATTGTATGGCTACGAAACTTGCCTTTGCTGGAAAAGAAAGAAGTTGATGGGCTGCGCTTTTCTATCTCTCATAATTTACCTGACAAAAACTATGGTGGGGACCTACTGGTTGGGAATGATACAGATAAATTTGATCAACTACTAGATGAGGAAACCGACGTGGCAATCTATGGTCATGTCCACAAGCAGTTGCTTCGCTACGGCAGTCAAGGGCAACAAGTCATCAATCCAGGGTCGATTGGCATGCCCTATTTTAATTGGGAGGCGTTAAAAAATCACCGTGCCCAGTATGCCGTGATAGAAGTTGAAGATGGGGAATTGGTAAATATCCTATTTCGTAAAGTCGCTTATGACTACGAAGCGGAGTTGGAATTGGCCAAGTCCAAGGGGCTTCCCTTTATCGAAATGTATGAAGAACTACGTCGTGAAGATAACTATCAGGGGCACAATCTGGAACTATTAGCAAGCTTAATAGAAAAGCATGGGTATGTAGAAGATGTGAAGAATTTTTTTGATTTTTTGTAAGAGTTTCCTAAAATAACCAATGCAAACTAAAAAAGCGATTGGCTGGTCCAATCGCTTTTAGTATATCTTATACTCAATGAAAATCAAAGAGCAAACTAGGAAGCTAGCCGTAGGTTGCTCAAAGCACAGCTTTGAGATTGCAGATAAAGCTGACGTGGTTTGAAGAGATTTTCGAAGAGTATTATTGTAATTGAGATTGATCTGGAAGGTAAGAACCACCTAGATAAGTATTGCTGAGTTTTTCAAGGGTTCCATCTTGGTAGAGTTCTTTGAGCGCTTTATCAAATTTCTCTTTAAACTCTTTTTGGTCGCTTGAGAAAACGATATAGTTGTTGGGGCTATCGGCAGAAGGTAAATCAACGACTGAGAGATCTAAGCCACGGTCCTTGATAATCTTTTGAACGGATACCTTGTCAAAAACTAGGAAATCAAATTCACCGTTAGAGAGGTCTAAGATTCGTTTACCGATATCCTCTCCAGAAAAATCGATAGTAGCAGGATTGTCAGTGTGTTTTTGATTCCAGTTATTGATGAATTGAGCGTTTGAAGTTCCAGTATCCTCCTGTGTTGTTTTGCCAGCGATTTGGTCAAGTGAAGTCAGAGGATTTTTCTTGTTGCTGACAAGGACGAGGGGATTGTTCGAAATTGGGAGTGAGTAAAGGTATTTTTCAGCACGCTCTTTTGTGTAACTCAAGTTATTGGCTGCGGCTTGATAGTGACCAGAATCAAGTCCTGGGAAGATACTCTCCCAGGCAGTTCTTTGGAATTGAATCTCGTAGTCGCTGAGTTTTTCATCCACTGCTTTTAGAACTTCGATATCGAAGCCTGTCAGATTGCCCTTGTCTTCGTAGTCAAATGGCGGCACATCACCAGCTGTAGCAACGACGATTGTCTTTTGGGAGTTAGTCTCTTTAGGTGTAGCTTGATTTCCACAGGCAACTAAAAGTGGGAGGATGGCTAGTAATAGGCTAAATTTTTTCATAATGTCTCCATTCAAATGTAAGTTATCTACTAGTTTATCAGAAACTTTCCCGATGAACCAATATATATTTTTTATGGCTGTGATAAAAAAACTTAATCATGAAAAATTCCTGCAAGCTCTTTCAAAATATGGTAAAATGGAAGCAGTAGAATTAGAAAAGGAAATCGATTATGAAATTTCTTGAATTAAATAAAAAACGTCATGCGACCAAGCATTTCACTGATAAGCCAGTTGATCCCAAAGATGTGCGTACGGCTATCGAAATTGCAACCTTGGCGCCAAGCGCCCACAACAGCCAGCCTTGGAAATTTGTGGTCGTTCGTGAGAAAAATGCTGAATTGGCAAAGTTGGCATACGGTTCAAACTTTGAACAGGTATCATCAGCGCCTGTAACCATTGCCTTGTTTACAGATACGGACCTTGCCAAACGCGCTCGCAAGATCGCCCGTGTTGGTGGGGCAAAGAATTTCTCAGAAGAGCAACTACAATACTTCATGAAAAATTTGCCTGCTGAATTTGCACGTTACAATGAACAACAGGTCAGCGACTACCTAGCCCTCAATGCAGGTTTGGTTGCCATGAACTTGATTCTCGCTCTTACAGACCAAGGAATTGGCTCAAATCTTATCCTTGGTTTTGACAAATCAAAAGTCAACGAAGTTTTGGACATCGAAGACCGCTTCCGCCCAGAACTCTTGATTACAGTAGGTTATACGGACGAGAAATTAGAACCAAGCTACCGCTTGCCAGTAGATGAAATCATCGAGAAAAGATAGAAGGAAGATAATATGACAGCAATTGATTTTACAGCAGAAGTAGAAAAACGCAAAGAAGACCTTTTGGCTGACTTGTTTAGCCTTTTGGAAATCAACTCAGAACGTGATGATAGCAAGGTTGATGCCCAGCATCCATTTGGACCTGGTCCAGTAAAAGCCTTGGAGAAATTCCTTGAAATCGCAGACCGTGATGGCTATCCAACTAAGAATGTCGATAACTATGCAGGACATTTTGAGTTTGGTGATGGAGAAGAAGTTCTCGGAATCTTTGCCCACATGGATGTGGTGCCAGCTGGTAGCGGTTGGGACACAGATCCTTACACGCCAACTATCAAAGACGGTCGCCTTTATGCGCGTGGAGCTTCGGATGACAAGGGACCTACAACAGCTTGCTACTATGGTTTGAAAATCATCAAAGAATTGGGCCTTCCAACTTCTAAGAAGGTTCGTTTCATTGTCGGAACAGACGAAGAATCAGGCTGGGCAGACATGGACTACTACTTCGAGCACGTAGAACTTGCGAAACCAGATTTTGGTTTCTCCCCAGATGCTGAGTTCCCTATCATCAACGGTGAAAAAGGAAACATCACAGAATATCTTCATTTTGCAGGTAAAAATACAGGCGCGGCCCGTCTTCACAGCTTCACAGGTGGTTTGCGTGAAAACATGGTACCAGAATCAGCAACAGCAGTTATTTCAGGTGATTTGGCTGACTTGCAAGCTAAACTAGACGCCTTTGTTGCAGAACACAAACTTAGAGGAGAACTCCAAGAAGAAAACGGCCAATACAAGGTGACCATCATTGGTAAATCAGCCCACGGTGCTATGCCTGCTTCTGGTGTCAATGGTGCGACTTACCTAGCCCTCTTCCTTAGCCAGTTTGACTTTGCTGGTCCAGCCAAAGACTACCTTGACATCGCTGGTAAAATTCTCTTGAACGACCATGAGGGTGAAAATCTCAAGATTGCTCATGTGGATGAAAAGATGGGTGCTCTTTCTATGAATGCGGGTGTCTTCCGCTTCGATGAAACAAGCGCTGATAATACCATTGCCCTTAACATCCGCTATCCAAAAGGAACCAACCCAGAGCAAATCAAGTCAATTCTTGAAAACTTGCCAGTTGCTTCTGTTAGCCTTTCTGAACACGGTCATACCCCTCACTATGTGCCAATGGAAGATCCACTTGTGCAAACCTTGTTGAATGTTTATGAAAAACAAACTGGCCTTAAAGGTCATGAGCAAGTCATCGGTGGTGGAACCTTTGGTCGCTTGCTAGAACGAGGTGTTGCCTATGGTGCCATGTTCCCAGACTCAATTGACACCATGCACCAAGCTAATGAATTTATCGCCTTGGACGATCTCTTCCGAGCAGCAGCAATTTATGCCGAAGCTATTTATGAATTGATCAAATAAAACGATAGAAGTCTGAGATCTTATGCTTAGACTTCTTTTTGGAGGGAAAGTAGATGTCTCAAATTGAAAGAATCAAGCAGGCTATTATGGCGGATCCACAAAATGTCGACTATACAAAGCGTGGCATCGAGCCTCTCTTTGCAGCGCCAAAGACTGCTCGCATCAATATCATCGGTCAGGCACCTGGTCTTAAAACCCAAGAAGCAGGCCTTTACTGGAAGGACAAAAGTGGTGATCGTTTGCGGGACTGGCTAGGTGTGGATGAAGATACCTTTTACAACTCAGGTTATTTTGCTGTTCTGCCTATGGATTTTTACTTTCCAGGGCATGGAAAGTCAGGTGATCTGCCACCGAGAACTGGCTTTGCTGAAAAATGGCATCCGCAGCTCTTGCAAGAATTACAAGATATTCAGTTGACCCTCTTGATTGGCCAATATGCCCAAGCCTACTATTTACAGGAGAAAGTCAGTGGCAAGGTAACAGAACGGGTAAAACATTACCAGAACTACTTGCCAGACTATTTTCCACTAGTTCACCCTTCACCACGAAATCAAATCTGGATGGCCAAAAATCCTTGGTTTGAGTCAGAAGTGGTGCCAGATTTGAAAAAAAGAATTAAAACCATTTTATAGTCAATGAAAATCAAAGAGCAAACTAGGAAGCTAGCCGCAGGCTGCTCAAAGTACAGCTTTGAGGTTGCAGATAAAACTGACGAAGTCAGCTCAAAACACTGTTTTGAGGTTGTGGATAAAACTGACGAAGTCAGTAACCATATCTACGGTAAGGCGACGCTGACGTGGTTTGAAGAGATTTTCGAAGAGTATTAGGAGAAAAAGAATGAAAGAAATAACCTTTGACGCATTTTACCAGCTTTATCAAAACGACCAACTTTCTCTAGTGGACGTGAGAGAAGTGGATGAATTTGAAACTCTTCATTTAGAAGGTGCCCACAACCTACCGCTTAGTCAATTGGCTGATAGCTATGATCAGTTGGACAAGGATCAGTTGCATTATGTCATTTGTAAAGCTGGAATGAGATCAGCGCGTGCTTGCCAATTCCTATCAGAACAAGGTTATAATGTTATCAATGTACAAGGTGGTATGACTGCCTTTGAAGAACTCTAAACGTAAGCATTTTCTCCTACTTGGTGTAGACTGGGTAGGAGAGTTTTATTTTTAGATAATTCATACTTTTTAGAATTTTAAAAACATTTAACATTTTGCTTCGTGTTGCTTTTTTCAGACTCCCAATCGTGGTATACTAGGTCAGTATTTTATAAATATGAAGGAGATTTTCATGGCTAAAAAAGGTGCCCTAACAGGTTTGCTCCTGTTTGGAATATTTTTTGGTGCGGGAAACTTGATTTTTCCGCCTTCTCTAGGTGCTCTATCTGGAGAACATTTTCTTCCTGCCATCGCAGGTTTTGTCTTTTCAGGCGTCGGTATCGCCGTCTTGACCCTTATTATTGGAACGCTAAATCCTAAAGGATATATTCACGAGATTTCAACAAAGATAGCACCTTGGTTTGCGACTCTGTACCTCGTAGTTCTCTATTTGTCAATTGGTCCATTCTTTGCTATCCCACGTACTGCTACAACGGCTTACGAAGTAGGGATTAGCCCCCTTCTGTCGGATGCAAATAAAGGTCTAGGTTTGATTGTCTTTACCCTTCTTTACTTTGCCGCAGCGTATCTAATCTCGCTCAATCCATCTAAAATCTTAGACCGTATCGGTCGTATTTTAACACCAGTCTTTGCGATTTTGATTGTTATCTTGGTTGTTCTAGGAGCTATCAAATACGGTGGAACAAGCCCTCAAGCTGCGTCAGCTGCTTATCAAGCTTCTGCCTTTGGTACAGGTTTCCTCGAAGGTTACAATACCTTGGATGCCCTTGCTTCTGTTGCCTTTAGTGTAATTGCAGTTCAAACCTTGAAGCAACTTGGATTTTCAAGTAAGAAAGAATACATTTCAACTATTTGGGTTGTTGGTATCGTTGTTGCCCTTGCCTTCAGCGCCCTTTATATCGGTTTAGGTTTCCTTGGAAATCATTTCCCAGTACCAGCTGAAGCGATGAAGGGTGGAACACCAGGTGTTTACATCTTGTCACAAGCAACTCAAGAAATCTTTGGCTCAACAGCCCAACTCTTCCTTGCAGCTATGGTTACCGTAACCTGCTTCACAACAACAGTTGGTCTGATTGTGTCAACAGCTGAGTTCTTTAACGGCCGCTTCCCACAAATCAGCTACAAGGCTTATGCAACAGTCTTTACCTTGATTGGATTCGCTATTGCAAATCTTGGTTTGAGTGCAATTATCAAGTACTCCATTCCAGTATTGGTTATCTTGTACCCAATCACGATTGCCATTGTTATGATTGTCATTGTTAACAAATTTGTGGCTCTTTCAAAACCAGGTATGCAGTTAACAATTGCTGTGGTTACAGCTATTGCCATTGCAAGCGTACTAGGAAGCTCATTTAAGGTTGAGTTTCTTGCAAATCTTGTCAATGCTCTTCCTTTTGCTAAGGCATCTCTTCCATGGTTGGTGCCAGCCATCGTTGGAATCTTGCTCTCATTGGTTCTACCAAACAAGCAAGAAAGTGATGTTTTTGAAATGGAATAATCACTAATACTCTTCAAAAATCAAATTCAAACCGCGTCAACATCGCCTTGTCGTACTCAAGTACAGCCCGCGGCTAGTTTCCTAGTTTGCTCTTTGATTTTCATTGAGTATAAAATCACTTTTGTAGCCAGTCTACAGGAGTGATTTTCTTTTTTTATCCGATGATAAATGTGTTATAATAGGTAGCAAAAGGGGTGAAGAAATGAATCAAACAGTAGAATATATCAAAGAGCTGACAGCCATTGCATCGCCAACGGGCTTTACTCGTGAGATTTCGGACTATTTAGTCAAGACTATAGAAGGTTTTGGTTATCAGCCAGTTCGTACAGCCAAGGGTGGTGTCAATGTGACCATTAAAGGTCGAAATGATGAAGAGCATCGCTATGTGACTGCCCATGTGGATACGCTGGGTGCCATTGTCCGTGCTGTCAAACCAGACGGTCGTCTCAAAATGGACCGTATTGGTGGTTTTCCTTGGAACATGATTGAAGGAGAAAACTGTACCGTTCACGTAGCTAGCACAGGTCAAAAGATATCAGGAACCATCCTTATCCACCAAACTTCTTGCCATGTCTACAAGGATGCAGGAACTGCAGAACGCACGCAAGACAATATGGAAGTGCGTTTGGACGTCAAAGTAACAAATGAAAAAGAAACTCGTGCCTTGGGGATCGAGGTCGGTGATTTTATCAGCTTTGACCCACGAACTGTCGTGACAGAGACAGGTTTTATCAAGTCTCGTCATTTGGACGATAAGGTCAGTGCAGCGATTTTGCTTAACCTGCTTCGTATCTATAAGGAAGAGAAGATTGAATTGCCAGTAACAACCCATTTTGCTTTTTCAGTCTTTGAAGAAGTGGGACACGGTGCTAACTCTAATATCCCTGCTCAGGTAGTAGAATATCTGGCTGTGGATATGGGAGCTATGGGAGATGACCAGCAGACAGACGAATACACAGTGTCTATCTGTGTCAAGGATGCTTCAGGTCCTTATCACTATGACTTCCGTCAACACTTGGTTGCCTTGGCGAAAGAGAAAGATATTCCATTTAAGTTGGATATCTATCCATTTTATGGTTCGGACGCTTCAGCAGCCATGTCTGCAGGGGCAGAGGTCAAGCATGCCCTTCTTGGTGCGGGTATCGAATCTAGTCATTCTTATGAGCGTACTCATATTGATTCGGTGGCCGCAACGGAACGTATGGTTGATGCTTACCTTAAGAGCGCATTGGTAGACTAATATGTGCCTGATTTGCCAGAGAATTGCCCTCATCAAAGCTGGGGAAAATCCCTATTTTGTCAAAGAGTTGGAAACAGGCTATTTTGTCATTGGAGATCACCAGTATTTTGCAGGCTATAGTCTTTTTCTAGCCAAGGAACATGTCACCGAATTGCACCATTTAGAAAAGGAAGCAAGACTCCGTTTTCTAGAGGAAATGAGTTTAGTCCAAGAGGCAGTTGCTAAGGCCTTTGATGCCGAGAAAATGAATATCGAACTGCTAGGCAATGGTGATGCACATCTTCATTGGCATCTGTTTCCTAGACGAACAGGTGATATGAATGGCCATGGTCTCAAGGGACGTGGGCCAGTTTGGTGGGTTCCTTTTGAAGAAATGACAGCAGAAACCTGCCAAGCAAAATCGGATGAGATTAAAAGATTAGTCGAACGTCTATCGTTAGAAGTAGATAACCTATTAGAAATAAAGGAGTAGAAATGAAAAAAAGATACCTTATCTTGACAGCCTTGCTAGCCATGAGTCTAGCAGCTTGTTCACAAGAAAAAGCAAAAAATGAAGATGGCGCAGCTAAGACAGAACAAACAGCTAAAGCTGATGGAACAGTCGGAAATAAGTCTCAAGAAGCCACCCAGAAAAAAGCAGAAGTGGTCAATAAAGGAGACTACTACAGTATCCAAGGGAAATACGATGAAATCATCGTAGCAAATAAACACTATCCATTGTCGAAAGACTACAATCCAGGGGAAAATCCAACAGCCAAGGCAGAGTTGCTCAAGCTCATTAAAGCGATGCAAGAGGCAGGTTTCCCAATTAGTGATCATTATAGTGGTTTTAGAAGTTATGAAACTCAGACCAAGCTCTATCAAGATTATGTCAATCAAGATGGGAAAGAAGCTGCCGACCGTTACTCTGCTCGTCCTGGCTATAGCGAGCACCAGACAGGCTTGGCCTTTGATGTGATTAGCACAAATGGAGAATTGGTGACAGAAGAAAAAGCAGCCCAATGGCTCTTGGACCATGCGGCTGATTATGGCTTTGTTGTCCGTTATCTCAAAGGTAAAGAAAAAGAAACGGGATATATGGCTGAAGAATGGCACCTTCGTTATGTCGGAAAAGAAGCAAAAGAAATTGCTGAGAGTGGTCTCAGTTTGGAAGAATACTACGGCTTTGAAGGCGGAGATTACGTCGATTAAAAAATAAACTTTTCTCTTGCAATTCTAGATAAATAGTGTATAATAGATGGGTATGTGTAAAGCATACTTGTGGGAGGTAAAAATCTTTAATTACCGCCAAAACCACAAAGGAGGATTTAAAAATGGCTAAAAAAGTCGAAAAACTTGTAAAATTGCAAATCCCTGCTGGTAAAGCTACACCAGCTCCACCGGTTGGACCTGCTCTTGGTCAAGCTGGTATCAACATCATGGGATTCACAAAAGAGTTCAACGCTCGTACAGCTGACCAAGCTGGGATGATCATTCCAGTTGTTATCTCAGTTTACGAAGATAAATCATTTACTTTCATCACTAAAACACCACCAGCTGCTGTTCTTTTGAAAAAAGCTGCAGGTGTTGAAAAAGGATCAGGTACACCTAACAAAACTAAAGTTGCTACAGTTACTCGTGCACAAGTACAAGAAATTGCAGAAACTAAGATGCCAGATTTGAACGCAGCAAACGTAGAGTCTGCAATGCGTATGATCGAAGGTACTGCTCGTTCTATGGGATTCACTGTTGTTGACTAATTAATAACACAGTAGAAAATCTCACAGCAGTCTATTAGTTGCTTTTCATACTAGGCAAGTGACTGAAGCTTGTACTTAGGTACAGCAAGGGAGCTTAACGAAGTAGGAAAAAAATCTAATAGACTGAAAACCCGCAAGACTTCATCATTTCGAGGAGTGACGTGGGAGATGAAAATCGATTGAACCACTTACAAGGAGAATAGAAAATGGCTAAAAAAAGCAAACAACTTCGTGCTGCTCTTGAGAAAATCGACAGCACAAAAGCATACAGCGTAGAAGAAGCTGTAGCACTTGCAAAAGAAACTAACTTTGCAAAATTTGACGCAACTGTAGAAGTTGCTTACAACTTGAACATCGACGTTAAAAAAGCTGACCAACAAATCCGTGGAGCAATGGTATTGCCAAACGGTACTGGTAAAACTTCACGCGTTCTTGTTTTCGCACGTGGTGCAAAAGCTGAAGAAGCAAAAGCTGCTGGTGCAGACTTTGTTGGTGAAGATGACCTTGTTGCTAAAATCAACGACGGTTGGTTGGACTTCGACGTAGTTATCGCTACACCTGACATGATGGCTCTAGTTGGACGTCTTGGACGTGTCCTTGGACCACGTAACTTGATGCCAAACCCTAAAACTGGTACTGTAACTATGGATGTTGCTAAAGCAGTTGAAGAGTCTAAAGGTGGTAAAATCACTTACCGTGCTGACCGTGCAGGTAACGTTCAAGCAATTATCGGTAAAGTATCATTTGAAGCTGAAAAATTGGTTGAAAACTTCAAAGCTTTCAACGAAACAATCCAAAAAGCAAAACCAGCTACAGCTAAAGGAACTTACGTAACAAACTTGACTATCACAACTACTCAAGGTGTTGGTATCAAAGTTGACGTAAACTCACTTTAATCAGTAGTTTATATCATAGAACGAGTACGAAAGTGCTCGTTTTTTTAGGTACGACGGGCATTCCGTTCATCTGAGGTGTAAGTCCTCTGTGGGTACCATATACTAGTAAACCCAAAAGTGATTCCCAAGCCTGACTATTGTGAGTAGCTGATCGAGCGGCATTAGGATAGACTTTTTAAGTCTGACGCTGGAAATAAGAACCGGCAGAGAAAGAGATAGATAAATCTTGGCTATACGAATAGGCACGTAATAGTAAAGCGTATATAGCGGATAAGGAGGCCAGCAACTCTAAAGTACAAATATGTAGTCGTAACCTATATGCGTAAACTACGTGAGCAATTAAATTCGAACTAGAGAGGTGATTAATAGATTTATGCTATAGTCATGGCAGACTATATGCGTTTGATTATAGTTCATCAAATAATAGATTAGAATTGTTAGATAATATAATTTTATGTTATAATGAAGAAAAAATAGAGGTGTTCAAATGTCAGAAGCAGGTCATAAGTTTTTAGCAAAATTGGGGAAAAAACGCTTACGTCCAGGCGGAAAACGTGCCACAGATTGGTTAATTGCAGAAGGAGGATTTTCAAAAGAAAAGAGAATACTAGAGGTTGCGTGCAATAGGGGAACTACAGCAATTGAGTTGGCACAGCGTTTTGGTTGTAAGATAACTGCTGTTGATATGGATGGACAAGCTTTAGAAGTGGCTAAAAAATCTGCTGAAATGGCAGGTGTTAGTCATTTGATCAGATTTGAAAGAGCAAATGCAATGAAACTTCCTTATGGAGATGCTAGTTTTGATATTGTTATAAACGAAGCTATGCTGACTATGCAAGCCGATCAAGCTAAGAAAAAATGTGTAATGGAATATCTAAGGGTTTTAAAACCTGAAGGTCTTCTCTTGACACATGATGTTCTTCTTAAGGAAGCTAAAGAGTCTATCAGACAGGAATTGTCACAAGCAATTCATGTAAATGTAGGGCCTTTAACTCAAGATGGTTGGGAACAGGTGATGATAGAATCAGGTTATCGTGATGTGAAAGTATTGACTGGTGAAATGACATTAATGAAATTATCAGGTATGATTTATGACGAAGGTTGGCTAGGAACTTTGAAAATTTGCGTAAATGCTTGTAAAAAGGAGAATAGAAAGCAGTTTTTAACTATGTATAAAATGTTCGCTAAGAATAAAAAGAAATTGGGCTTTATTGCCATGGCTAGTTATAAATCGTCAAATCGTTAGATAATCATTGAAGTTAACTTTTCCTTTTTTCTTTCTTAAAAAATATGCTATAATAGAGAGTAAAAAACTTTGAAAGAAAGAAAAAGATGAATTTAAAAGATTACATTGCAACAATTGAAAATTATCCAAAGGAAGGGATTACCTTCCGTGATATCAGTCCTTTGATGGCTGATGGAAATGCTTATAGCTATGCTGTTCGTGAAATCGTTCAGTATGCTACTGACAAGAAAATTGATATGATTGTAGGGCCTGAAGCTCGTGGTTTTATCGTGGGTTGTCCAGTTGCCTTTGAGTTGGGAATTGGTTTTGCGCCTGTTCGTAAGCCAGGTAAATTGCCACGCGAAGTTATTTCTGCTGATTATGAAAAAGAGTACGGTGTTGATACCTTGACTATGCACGCGGATGCCATCAAGCCAGGTCAACGTGTTCTTATCGTAGATGACCTCTTAGCAACAGGTGGAACTGTTAAGGCAACCATCGAGATGATTGAAAAACTTGGTGGTGTTGTAGCAGGTTGTGCTTTCCTTGTTGAATTGGATGAATTGAACGGCCGTGAAAAAATCGGTGACTACGACTACAAAGTTTTGATGCATTATTAATGAAAAACAGTCCCTAGGGCTGTTTTCTCTACATTAGGATATAAAAATAGACTATAGCTAGTTAGAGAAAAACTATAATTGAAAACTATATCTTCTTGCAGTATAATAAAAGGACTAAGTGTTTGAGATTTGGCTTCAAACATATGCAATTATTCCTGAAAGAGTACAGTTAGGAGAGGGTTATGCCTATTCGAATTGATAAAAAATTGCCAGCTGTTGAGATTTTACGGACAGAGAATATCTTTGTCATGGATGATCAACGTGCTGCACACCAAGATATTCGTCCCTTGAAGATTTTAATTTTAAATCTCATGCCACAGAAAATGGTCACAGAGACCCAGTTGTTGCGCCACTTGGCTAATACACCCCTGCAACTGGATATTGATTTTCTCTATATGGAAAGCCACCGTTCTAAGACAACTCGTTCAGAGCACATGGAGACCTTTTATAAAACTTTTCCTGAAGTTAAGGACGAGTATTTTGATGGCATGATTATCACGGGTGCTCCAGTTGAGCATTTACCATTTGAGGAAGTGGACTATTGGGAGGAATTCAGTCAGGTAATCGAGTGGTCCAAGACCCACGTCTATTCGACGCTTCATATCTGCTGGGGTGCTCAGGCTGGTCTTTATCTGCGTTATGGGGTGGAAAAATACCAGATGGACAGTAAATTATCAGGTATCTATCCTCAGGATACTTTAAAAGAAGGACACCTTCTCTTTAGAGGCTTTGACGATAGCTATGTATCTCCTCATTCACGGCATACGGAGATTTCTAAGGAAGAGGTCTTAAACAAAACCAATCTCGAGATTTTATCAGAGGGTCCTCAGGTTGGGGTTTCGATTTTGGCTAGTCGTGATTTACGAGAAATTTATAGTTTTGGGCATTTGGAATATGATCGTGATACTTTAGCAAAAGAGTATTTCCGAGATCGTGATGCAGGTTTGGATCCACATATTCCAGAAAATTACTTTAAGGATGATGATGTCAACCAGACACCTTGTCTTTGTTGGTCTTCATCTGCAGCTCTCTTTTTCAGTAACTGGGTGAATTATGCAGTCTATCAGGAAACCCCTTTTGACTGGAGAAAAATAGAAGATGATGCATCTGCATTTGGGTATTTATAAGAGGAATTATGACATATTTAGACGCTTTTAAATCAGGGAACTTGGTTTTACCGAGTGCCCTGCTCTTGCATTTTAAGGAACTCTTTCCTTCTAGCGACGATTTTCTGGTCTGGCAATTTTTCTATTTGCAAAATACGACAGGTTTGGAAGAGATGTCTCCAAGCCAGATTGCTGAAAGGATTGGCAAGGAAATTTCGGATGTCAATCAGGCTATTTCCAATCTGACGGAGAGGGGACTGCTTCAGTATCGAACTATCGAATTGAATGGTGAAATTGAATTGCTTTTTGATGCTAGTTTGGCATTAGAACGTTTGGATGACCTGCTTGGAGCAGTTCATTCAAGTTCAGACCAGCTGACACCCCAAAACCAGCTTAAGGATTTGGTGGAAACTTTCCAGCAGGAGTTAGGGCGCTTATTGACTCCTTTTGAGATTGAGGATTTGACCAAGACACTAAAGGAAGATGGAACCAGTGCTGACTTGATTAAGGAAGCTCTTCGTGAAGCGGTTTTGAATGGCAAACCAAACTGGAAGTACATTCAGGCGATTTTGAGAAATTGGCGCCATGAAGGTATCAAAAGTGTGGCTCAAATCGAGGCTAAACGGGCAGAGAGAGAAGCAAGCAATCCTCAGTTGACACAGGTATCTGCAGATTTTAGAAATGCTATGGATCTCTGGAAGGATTAATCCTTGTAAGCAGGTTTGAAATCCGAGTAAGATTTGCAAGCTGTGTCTAATTGTGATAAAATAAGTAGAAAATAAATTGAAAAAAGAGGTATGTGAAATGTCACGTAAACCATTTATCGCTGGTAACTGGAAAATGAACAAAAATCCAGAAGAGGCTAAAGCATTCGTTGAAGCAGTTGCATCAAAACTTCCTTCATCAGATCTTGTTGAAGCAGGTATCGCAGTTCCAGCTCTTGATTTGACAACTGTTCTTGCTGCTGCAAAAGGCTCAAACCTTAAAGTTGCTGCTCAAAACTGCTACTTTGAAAATGCAGGTGCTTTCACTGGTGAAACAAGCCCACAAGTTTTGAAAGAAATCGGTACTGACTACGTTGTTATCGGTCACTCAGAACGCCGTGACTACTTCCATGAAACTGACGAAGATATCAACAAAAAAGCAAAAGCAATCTTTGCAAACGGTATGCTTCCAATCATCTGTTGTGGTGAGTCACTTGAAACTTACGAAGCTGGTAAAGCTGCTGAATTTGTAGGTGCTCAAGTATCTGCTGCATTGGCTGGATTGACTGCTGAACAAGTTGCTGCCTCAGTTATCGCTTATGAGCCAATCTGGGCTATCGGTACTGGTAAATCAGCTTCACAAGATGACGCACAAAAAATGTGTAAAGTTGTTCGTGACGTTGTAGCTGCTGACTTTGGTAAAGAAGTTGCGGATAAAGTTCGTGTTCAATACGGTGGTTCTGTTAAACCTGAGAACGTTGCTTCATACATGGCTTGTCCAGACGTTGACGGTGCCCTTGTTGGTGGTGCGTCACTTGAAGCTGAAAGCTTCTTGGCATTGCTTGACTTTGTAAAATAATCGACTCTTTATCAACATTATTGGGTTGAAGAAAAGCTAAAATCGAGAAAGGACAAATATCGTCCTTTCTTTTTTGCTACTAAAGCGGCTAATGTAGACCATTTTATTCGAACCATTCCTGGTGGTTACAATATGGAGATGAAGCAATAGTCAAGTAATATTTCCCTCGGGCAAAAACAACTCTTGACCATCGCGCGTGCTCTCTAACCAATTTTAAAATTCTTATTTTTGATGAAGCGACTTCCTCTGTTGATACCCGTTTGGAACTCTTGATTCAAAAAATCACGAAACGATTGATGAAAGGAAGGACCAGCTTTGTCATTGCACCTCGCCTTTCGACCATTCAAGAAGCAAATAAGATTCTCGTTCTTAAGGATGGACAGATTATTGAGCAGGGAAATTACGAAAGCTCACTCCAAGCAAAAGGCTTTTATTATGAACTTTACCAAAGCCAATTTTCAAGCCAATCTGATTAAATCAGCTAATAAAATAATGTCAAACTTTTCTTAAATTATCAGTCTATTGCAACTTTTCTCATGTGAGTCTTTTGGCTTGCTATTGGTTTTTTTTAGTAGTATACTAAGGTAGTAATCATTAAGCAGTGGTTACAAAAAATAATGAATGAGGTAAAAACAATGGTAGAATTGAAAAAAGAAGCAGTAAAAGACGTAACATCATTAACAAAAGCAGCACCAGTAGCATTGGCAAAAACAAAGGAAGTCTTGAACCAAGCTGTTGCTGATTTGTACGTAGCCCACGTTGCTTTGCATCAAGTACACTGGTACATGCGTGGTCGTGGTTTCCTTGTATGGCATCCAAAAATGGATGAGTACATGGATGCTCTTGATGGTCAATTAGATGAAATCAGCGAACGCTTGATTACACTTGGTGGAAGCCCATTCTCTACTTTGACAGAATTCCTTCAAAACAGTGAAATCGAAGAAGAAGCTGGTGAATACCGTAATGTTGAAGAAAGCTTGGAACGTGTCCTTGTTATCTACCGTTATTTGTCAGAACTCTTCCAAAAAGGTTTGGATATCACTGATGAAGAAGGTGACGATGTGACAAACGGTATCTTTGCAGATGCTAAAACTGAAACTGATAAAACAATCTGGATGCTTGCAGCAGAACTTGGACAAGCACCTGGTTTATAATATAAATGCACCCCTTTCTATCATGAGTTTCTGTATCACTACTCATGATAAACTATCTTTTAAAAATCATGTAGCAGAAAAGTTACATGATTTTTTCTTTACTCCTCCGGCGACTCATTTGTCAAAATGCTGATTTTAAGGTATAATAGTTGCTGTTCGAGAAATTTTGATTTTCAAAGAATAGTGAATGATGATAAGGAGAAACCATGAACAACCTACCAAATTGCCCAAAATGTAATTCAGAGTATGTCTACGAAGACGGTGCCCTACTGGTTTGCCCAGAGTGTGCTCATGAGTGGAATCCTGCTGAAGTTGCAGATGTAGAAGAGGGCCTTGTTGCTATCGATGCCAACGGGAATAAATTGGCTGACGGTGATACAGTAACCCTCATCAAGGACTTGAAAGTAAAAGGTGCGCCAAAAGATTTGAAACAAGGGACGCGCGTGAAAAATATCCGCATCGTAGAAGGCGACCACAATATCGACTGTAAGATTGATGGCTTCGGTGCCATGAAACTCAAATCAGAGTTTGTGAAGAAAATTTAAGCATGTCAAAAAACTACAAACTTACATTTTATAGCCGTATCTTCTTGTTTCTAGCGGCTTTTACGGGAGTTTATCTTGAAATCGCCAAGCATGGTGGATTTGGGATGCTTCTCTATTACACGGTTCTGTCCAACCTCTTAGTAGCGATTTTTACGCTCTATCTACTAAAGGTTATGAGCCGTTTAGGTGAAAACTGGCAAAGGCCAAGTCTCCTGCGCTTAAAAGGTGGGGTCACCATGAGTATCATGATTACCTGTGTGATTTACCATTTCCTTTTAGCGCCCATTGCGACTAATTTCTATACTCTGGAAAATTTCCTTTGCCACTAT
This sequence comes from Streptococcus sp. OH4692_COT-348, assembly GCF_003859975.1. Classification (GTDB taxonomy): domain Bacteria; phylum Bacillota; class Bacilli; order Lactobacillales; family Streptococcaceae; genus Streptococcus. The sequence continues at coordinate 129,873 of NZ_RQZB01000006.1, read as the reverse complement.
ATTGTTCCCCTCTGGTTTTTAGCAGATACCCTCTTTTTTGACAAACAGGGTCAATATAAAATCTGGGATCCAGTTGTGTGGACGATTTTACCCTTGCTGTATATGATTTTTGCTCTTTTTAATGGCTTGGTACTGAAACTAGAAATTCCTAATTCTAAGGTCAGTCCCTTCCCTTACTTCTTTTTGAATGTGAACAAGGGGTGGGATGTCGTGTTCAAGTGGTGTCTGATTATCTTTGTTGCCTATATGGTGGCAGGATTTATCTTCTACTTTATTAAGCAAATCAAGAGAAAGTCATCCTAATACTCTTCGAAAATCTCTTCAAACCACGTCAGTTTCCATCTGCAACCTCAAAACACTGCTTTGAGCAACCTGCGGCTAGCTTCCTAGTTTGCTTTTTGATTTTCATTGAGTATAAGACACAAGAGATTCATTTTCGAGTTTAAGAAGGAGTCTATACACCCAAGAGGCTTTTTCTTTTCTTGCCTGTTTGATAATTATCAAAAAATTAGAAGATTAAGAGAAATATAGAAAGAGATTTCATGAAACAATTTTTAGAACGGGCCAGTATTTTGGCTCTCTCCCTCGTTTTGATTACATCCTTTTCCATCTCGAGTGCCCTGCCAGCCATGTTTGACTATTATCAAGGCTATCCTAAGGAACAAATTGAGCTCTTGGCGAGCTTGCCTTCTTTCGGGATCATGATTATGTTACTACTAAATGGTTTCTTAGAAAAAATATTTCCTGAGCGCTTACAGATTAGTCTGGGCTTGCTGATTTTATCACTCAGCGGGACGGCTCCCTTCTGGTATCAAGCCTACCCCTTTGTTTTTGGAACACGGATTCTTTTTGGTTTGGGTGTTGGGATGATCAATGCTAAGGCCATTTCCATTATCAGTAAACGTTATCAAGGAAAAACGCGAATTCAGATGCTAGGGTTACGCGGTTCTGCAGAGGTCGTTGGGGCTTCTCTCATTACCTTAGCAGTCGGCCAGTTGTTGGCCTTTGGTTGGACAGCTACCTTCCTAGCCTATAGTGCTGGATTTTTGGTGCTGACCCTTTATCTGCTCTTTGTCCCTTATGGAAAGGAAAAGAAAGAAGTCAAGAAAAAGGAGAAGGAAGCAAGTCGCTTAACTCGGGAAATGAAAGGCTTGATTTTTATCCTAGCTATTGAAGCAGCAGTTGTAGTTTGTACCAATACGGCTATTACCATCCGTATTCCAAGTTTGATGGTGGAAAGAGGGCTTGGAGATGCCCAGTTATCTAGTTTTGTTCTTAGTGTCATGCAGTTGATCGGGATTGTGGCTGGTGTGAGTTTTTCTTTCTTGATTTCTATCTTTAAAGAGAAACTGCTCCTCTGGTCTGGTATTACCTTTGGTTTGGGGCAAATTGTGATTGCCCTCTCTCCATCCTTGTGGGTGGTAGTGGCAGGAAGTATTCTGGCTGGTTTTGCCTACAGTGTAGCCTTGACGACAGTTTTTCAACTTGTCTCTGAAAGAATTCCAGCTAAACTCCTCAATCAAGCAACTTCATTTGCTGTATTAGGCTGTAGTTTCGGAGCCTTTACGACACCATTCGTTCTAAGTGCAATTGGCTTATTAACTCACAATGGGATGCTGGTCTTTACAATTTTGGGAGTTTGGTTGATTGTAACTTCTATCTTTGTCATGCACCTACTTCAAAAGAGAGCTTAGGATTGGTTCCTAAGTTTTTCTTTTTAGAATTTTTGTACCCATACAGTATTTATTTTAGGACCTTGTCTACAGACTAATTTCTTGATAGAATAGAAGTTATGACAAGATACAAAGCAACTATTTCATATGATGGTTACTCCTTTGCTGGTTTTCAACGCCAGACCCATGCGCGGAGCGTTCAGGAGGAAATTGAAAAAACCTTGACGAAACTCAATAAAGGGAAAGCAATCACTGTTCACGGTGCTGGTAGGACTGATAGTGGGGTTCATGCTTTGGGACAGGTCATTCATTTTGACCTGCCCCATCAGATGGATGAGGAGAAGCTCCGTTTTGCTCTAGACACTCAGTCACCTGAAGATATTGATGTGATTTCGATTGAGCTTGTGGCAGATGATTTTCATTGCCGTTATGCCAAGCACAGCAAGACCTATGAGTTTATTGTGGATAGGGGTCGTCCTAAAAATCCCATGCGCCGTCACTATGCTACTCACTTTCCCTACCCGCTTGACGTGGAACGCATGCAGATTGCAATCAAAAAGCTAGAGGGCACCCACGATTTCACAGGCTTTACAGCCTCTGGAACCAGTGTGGAGGATAAGGTTCGCACCATCACAGAAGCTAGTCTCAGGGTTGATGAGACAGGCCAGTTTTTGACTTTCACCTTTTCAGGAAATGGTTTCTTGTATAAACAGATTCGCAATATGGTGGGGACGCTGCTCAAAATCGGAAATAATCGTATGCCAGTAGAGCAGATTGACCTCATCTTGGAGAAAAAGGACAGGCAGCTTGCAGGTCCCACTGCAGCACCAAATGGTTTGTATTTAAAGGAGATTCGTTATGAAGAATAATCGTATTTTAGCACTTTCTGGAAATGATATTTTTAGTGGTGGTGGTTTGTCCGCTGATTTGGCTACCTATACCTTGAACGGCTTGCATGGTTTTGTAGCAGTGACTTGCTTGACAGCCTTGACAGAAAAAGGATTTGAAGTCTTTCCAACTGACGATACCATTTTTCAACATGAATTAGATAGCTTGCGTGATGTCGAGTTTGGGGGAATTAAGATTGGTCTTCTACCAACTGTCAGTGTGGCTGAGAAGGCTTTGTACTTTATCAAGCAACGCCCAGGAGTGCCTGTGGTTCTGGATCCTGTATTGGTCTGCAAGGAAACGCACGACGTAGCAGTTAGTGAACTCTGCCAAGAGTTGATTCGTTTTTTCCCTTATGTCAGTGTGATTACGCCTAATCTTCCTGAAGCAGAATTACTAGCAGATCAAGAGATTAAAACCCTTGAAGATATGAAAACTGCAGCACAGAAATTGCATGACTTAGGAGCGCCAGCAGTCATTATCAAGGGAGGCAATCGCCTTAGTCAGGACAAGGCTGTGGATGTCTTTTATGACGGACAAAACTTTACAGTACTAGAAAATCCTGTCATCCAAGGGCAAAATGCTGGCGCAGGTTGTACCTTTGCCTCTAGCATTGCCAGTCACTTGGTTAAAGGTTATGAACTTTTAGCAGCAGTAGAAAGCTCTAAGGCTTTCGTTTACCGTGCCATTGCACAAGCAGATCAGTATGGAGTAAGACAATATGAAGCAAACTAAAACAACTAAAATCGCCCTTGTATCCCTATTAACCGCCCTTTCTGTGGTTCTAGGTTATTTCTTAAAAATTCCAACACCGACAGGAATTCTAACTCTTTTAGATGCGGGTGTCTTCTTTACGGCCTTTTACTTTGGTAGTCGTGAAGGAGCTGTAGTCGGAGGACTAGCAGGTTTCTTGATTGACCTCTTATCAGGCTATCCTCAGTGGATGTTCTTTAGCTTGGTCAACCATGGCTTGCAGGGATTTTTCGCAGGATTTAAAGGAAAAGGTCAGTGGCTAGGCCTTATCTTAGCAACTGTTGCCATGGTAGGTGGCTACGCCTTAGGTTCTACTTTGATGAATGGCTGGGCTGCAGCTCTACCAGAAATTTTACCAAATTTCATGCAAAATATCGTGGGAATGGTTGTAGGGTTTGTGCTTAGTCAGAGTATTAAGAAAATTAAGTAAAGCGGCTGGAGAAAAGTTTTAAAAATCAGAAAAACGCATAATATCAGGTGTTGAAAAACCTTGATACTATGCGTTTTATTGTGGGAAGATTTTATACTCTTCGAAAATCTCTTCAAACCGCGTCAACGTCGCCTTACCGTAGATATGGTTACTGACTTCATCAGTCTTATCTACAACCTCAAAACAGTGTTTTGAGCAACCTGTGGCTAGTTTCCTAGTTTGCTCTTTGATTTTCATTGAGTATTAGATGAATATTAATCAAAATAAAGCAAGTCTTTGCTGGTGCTTGTAAAGAGGTCAAAGCCATCCTTGGTAACAACACCGCAGTCTTCGATACGGACACCGACTTTACCAGGGATATAGATACCTGGTTCAACAGAGAAGCACATGCCTTCTTCGATGACCATATCGTTTCCTTCCATGATAGATGGGAATTCGTGGACATCCATACCGATACCGTGACCAAGACGGTGGTTGAAGTACTCGCCGTAACCAGCTTTTTCGATGACCTCACGGGCAGCGCGGTCCACTTCATGGGCAGTCACACCTGGTTTGATAAAGTCAATAGCAGCTTGTTGGGCTTCAAGAGTCAAGTTGTAAATATCTTTCTTGAATTGGTCTGGTTTGCCGACAGCGACTGTACGAGTCATATCTGACGCATAGCCATTGACCAGAACACCCAGGTCAAAGAGGAGAAGAGCATCATTTTCAACCTTGTTGGCTGCTGGAATACCGTGTGGATTTGCAGCATTATTACCAGTCAAGACCATGGTATCAAAACTCATTTCATAGCCTTCACGTTTCATGGCAAAGTCGATTTGGGCGATGATATCTGTCTCAGTCTTATCAAGAGAAATATTATCAAAACCAACCTTAACAGCCTTGTCCGCATAGAGACCTGCAACCATCATTTTTTGCACTTCGTCAGCTGATTTGATGAGTCGCATACGTTGGATACGAGGAGTGAGGTTGTCAAATTCAGCAGTTTCAAAAACTGATTTCAAGCCATGATATTTAGTCAAGATGAGATTGTCAAACTCAACAGCTACACGTTTGAAGTCAAGTTGTGGAAGAGCATGTTTCATTTTTTGCCATGGATTTTCAGAATCCACATAGCCCACAACTGGGAAGGAAACAGTGCTACTTGCACGCTCTATCTCAAGGGCTGGGACAAAGAGAAGAGGTTCCTGATCTGCTAGGACAAAAAGGAACATTTGGCGTTCATGGGGATCACTGTAAAAGCCAGTGAGGTAATTAATTGTGACGGGGTCAGATACGACAGCGACGTCTAGTTTTTCTGATTCAAGATATGTTACGATTTGTTGTAATTTAGACATATGCTACCTTCTTTCTACCCCTCTATTTTGGCAAAAAAAGAGAGAAAATGCAAGGGAGAAGGGTAAAAGAACAGACAAAAAGAACTCCGACAAGATAACAGAGTTCTTTGATATAATTTCCTTTTGTTTAAGAAAAGTCAGCCTTGCTTTTGACGTCGCTGTATTCTTCAGCGATTTCTTGACTGAGAATGTTCTCATAAGCAGGGAGTTGAATGTCCTGACCATATTTCTTCTTGAGGGCAGTAGTGACTAGGCGATAAGCTAGATTGGCATTACGAGAGAGGATAGGCCCGTGGAAGTAAGAACCAAAGACATTCTTATAATGAACCCCTTCGCCGACCTTTTCTTCGTTATTTCCATTTCCATAGACAACCTGTCCCAGCGGTTTTTGGTCATCTGAGAGGAAGGTACGTCCTTGGTGGTTTTCAAATCCATAGTAGGTTTCATCGAAATCTTCATTGTGAATCTTGATGTCACCGATAAAACGGTTATTGGTCTGGTTGAGGGTGTAGTGCCCCATGACACCTAGCCCTTCGATACGTCTCCCTGAAGCTTCAATATAATATTGACCCAATAGTTGGAAACCACCGCAGATAGCCAGAACCACACCGTCGTTTTGGATGTAGTTGTCAATGCTTTCTTTTTTGGCAGGTAGGTCGTCTGCAATAATACTTTGTTCAAAGTCTTGACCACCACCGAAAAAGGCGATGTCATAGTGATTTTCATCAAAATCATCATGAAGTGAAACGATGTCAACCGTCACATGGGCTCCCAGTTTTTCAGCCACATACTTGAGCATGAGGATGTTTCCATTGTCCCCATAGGTATTCATGAGATTTCCGTAGAGGTGGGCAATGTTGAGCTGATAAGGGTAAATGCCATCTTTTGAGGAAAGTGAAGTATAAACCATTAGTTCATCTCCTTTCTAACAATCTGACGACTAGCCAGCAGTTCGCGGAATTCAAGCATAGCAGTATAGGTAGCCAGGATATAAGCATGCTTGCAGTCTTGGTTTTCAATAGTCTTAAGAACTTGTTCCAGACTACTTGTTTCAGTGATTTTCTCAGCTGGATAGCCTGTCACTCGGAGGCGACGTGCGATTTCAGAATGGCGCACACCGCCAGCGTTGATTTCAGTGATGTCCATGTCAGTGATTTGTTCAAAATCAGCATCCCAGATCCAGCTAGTGTCAATTCCATCTGCATAGTTGGCATTTAGGAGGACAGATAGGCTAAATGGGTAAGGAGCTAGTTTAATCATCTCGATAGCTTGGGTCGCACCGACTGGATTTTTAATCAAGACAAGGGTACATTCCTTGTCACCGATATGGAAGGTTTCTTGGCGTCCAAAGACAGCACGGCTCTTATCAAATCCTTGCTTGATTAGTTGTGAATCTGCACCAAGGAAACGGGCGATGGCAACCGCAGCTAAGGCGTTGTAGATATTGTAGAGTCCACCGATTTGGATACCATATTCTTGTCCGTCAATGACAAAACGAGAGTGATTGTTGGTCAACTCAACTAGTTCTGTCAAGCGATAATCGAGATCAGGACGTTTACATCCGCAGCCTTCACAGATATAGGCACCTAAGTTTGCATAGGTATTGTGCTCGTATTTGAGGATGCCTTGACAGTCAGGACAGAGAATCCCTTCGGTATTATAGTGAGCCAGCTGGGCTGGACCTTTCTCCAAGTCAAAACCAAAATACTCTACAGGATTTGGAATAGCTGGCTTGTGGAAAAGTGGACTGTCTCCATTAAGGAGAACAGTTGCAGTAGGTACCTTACGAATAGCATCCAAAATCATCTTGTAAGTAGTGTAAATCTCACCATAGCGGTCCATCTGGTCACGGAAGATATTCGTGATAACAAATAAGCTTGGCTGGATATAGTCACAGATACGAGATAGACTTGCTTCGTCAATCTCTAGGACGGCAATATTTTTCCCAGTTTTAGAAGATTTGGCTGTTAAGAAGGTTGTCGCAATTCCTGTAATCATGTTGGCACCGCTTGGGTTGGTAAGAACCTGACCATAAACCTCTTTTAAAATGCCGACAGTGAGGGCAGTTGTCAAGGTTTTTCCATTTGTTCCAGTGACCACGACAATCTCGTAGTTCTTAGCTAGGTTTTGTAAAATATCTTTATCAAATTGAAGGGCGACTTTTCCTGGGAGCGTACTTCCACGGCCAAGACGGCTTAAAATGAAGTGGGAAGAACGCCCAGCAAGAAGGCCCAAAGTAGTTTTTAATTTCATGTTTCTATTATATCATAAAAGAGGGAAAAGACAGATTTGAGATTTCGCAGAAATAAAAACAGCCCAAGGAGGGCTGTTCGATATGATTAAATCTCAACTTAAATCGCAAACAAGTCATTCAAGTTCTCAGCCAAGGTTGGGTGAGTGAAGATTTGTTTTGTAAAGTAAGTGTAAGGAATCTTGTTGTCCATAGCAACAGTGATGATGTTGATGATTTCTTGAGAACCTTCTGAGAAGATGCTTGCTCCAAGAATTTCTTTTGTTTCAGTATTAACAACAGCTTTGAAAGCTCCACGAAGGTCTCCATTTACGTGACCACGAGGCATTGCTGCAACAGGGATTTCCTTAACAGCGTATGGAAGTTTCAAATCAGCTGCTTGGCTTTCAGTCAAACCTACTTGTGAAAGCGCAGGTGTGATGAACATAGTATTTGGTACATTGAGACGGTCTTCAAGTGTGTAGCTGCCATCTCCAGCAAGGTAGCTGTAAACAACACGGAAGTCATCAAGTGAAATGTAAGTAAATTGAAGGCCACCGTTGACATCTCCAACTGCAAAGACACCAGGAACGTTTGTTTGACAATGTTTGTCTACTTTAATAGCACCACGTTCAGTTAGTTCAATATCTGTATTTTCAAGTTGAAGTGGTTCTACATTTGGTTTGCGTCCAGTTGAGTAGAGAAGAGCGTCGAAACGGTAAGTTTCGTTTTCAGTTACAAGGAGCACTTGGTCACCATCGTTTTTGATTTCAGTAGTGCGGACATTTTGAAGCAATTCAATACCGTCTTCTTCCATATATTGCTTAGCAAGAGCTGCGATGGAAGGTTCTGCACGAGGTAGGAAAGTATCCAAGGCATCTAGAACTGTAACCTTGCTTCCAAGTTTGTTGTAAAGACCAGCAAATTCAAGACCGATATTTCCGCCACCAAGAATTCCAAGTTTTTCAGGCAATTTGTCCAAGTTTTGGATACCTGTTGAGTCAAAGACGTTTTTGCTTGTAGCAAGTCCAGGGATTGGCAAGACGTTTGAAACAGCACCAGTGTTGATGACGATTGTTTCAGCAGTCAGTTCTTTCTTTTCATCACCAGCTTGGATTTCGATGACTTTATTTGAAAGGAAGTGAGCTTCCGCATCAAAGATGTCCACGCCTGTACCAGCAACAGTAGCATAGTTTTTACCGTTGAGGCGACCAGTGATAGTGTTTTTGGTAGCAATCACTTCTTCAAAAGACAAGTCTTTCTCAGCAGCAACAAGCAAAGTCTTAGTTGGGATACAACCAATGTTGATACAAGTTCCACCGTACATAGCTTTGCTACGTTCAACGAGGGCAACTTTTTTGCCAGCTGAAGCCAATTTACCTGCTAGTGTTTTACCAGCTTTACCAAATCCGATAACGATTAAATCATAAGTTAACATTTAGAGTTCCTCCTATTCGCATTTCATTCTAGCACAAGAAAAAAACTTTTGCACAATTCTGCTACGAAAAAGACAGAAAAAAATTAAAACGCTTTCCAGACAAAAAAATAGTAATTTTTTGACAAGCTTGATAAACTAAAATCCTATCTATTTTTATATAAGATAGAATAAATGTTCGAAAATAGGAGGTTTTATAAAATTGAATCGTTATATTATTGCCTTTGCTGGGGTCATTTTACACTTAATGCTGGGTTCGACTTATGCTTGGAGTGTTTATCGTAACCCTATTATTGAAAAAACGGGATGGGATCAGGCTTCTGTTGCCTTTGCATTTAGTCTAGCAATCTTTTGTTTGGGATTATCGGCTGCATTTATGGGGCGTTTGGTAGAAAAATTTGGTCCGAGAGTCATGGGGAGTCTATCTGCTTTTCTATACGCAGGTGGAAATATCTTAACAGGATTTGCAATAGACCGTCAGGAGCTGTGGTTGCTGTATCTCGCTTATGGCATTTTAGGTGGGCTTGGTTTGGGAGCAGGCTATATTACCCCTGTGTCAACGATTATAAAATGGTTTCCTGATAAACGTGGTCTCGCAACAGGTTTAGCGATTATGGGGTTTGGTTTTGCTTCTTTATTGACTAGTCCCATAGCGCAACATCTCATCGCAGGAGTAGGGCTTGTAGAAACTTTTTATATTTTAGGTGCAAGTTACTTTATTATCATGCTCCTAGCTTCACAATTCATTAAGCGTCCAAATGAGCAAGAACTTGCAATTTTATCTGTTTCAGGGAAAGAAAAAACAGCCTCTTTGACGCAAGGAATAGCTGCGAATCAGGCCCTGAAAAGCAATCGGTTTTATATACTTTGGATTATTTTCTTTATCAACATAGCTTGTGGTTTAGGCTTAATTTCAGCGGCATCGCCAATGGCACAGGAAATGGCTGGCTTGTCTACCAGTCATGCAGCAGTAATGGTGGGCGTTTTAGGGATTTTCAATGGGTTTGGTCGTTTGCTCTGGGCGAGTTTATCTGACTATATCGGTCGCCCTCTAACCTTTAGTATATTACTGCTTGTCAATCTTTTCTTTTCTCTCTCGCTTTGGCTCTTTACAAATTCCGTTTTATTTGTAGTCGCTATGTCTATTTTGATGACTTGCTATGGAGCTGGTTTTTCATTGATTCCAGCTTATCTCAGTGATATTTTTGGGACCAAGGAATTGGCCGCTCTGCATGGATATATTTTAACAGCTTGGGCAATGGCTGGTTTAGCAGGGCCTATTTTATTAGCAGAGACTTATAAAATGGCTCATTCTTACACACAAACCTTGTTCGTTTTTCTCATTTTATATAGTATAGCCTTGGCCTTGTCTTATTATCTAGGTCGTTCAATCAAAAAGGAAAGCCAAAAACCGCTTACATGATTTTCTAGAGAAATTAGGCTATCTTTTGCTCTGGTCTTGTGTTATACTAGATAGGTTGCAAAGAAAACAGTACTTTTCTTTTGTGGAAAAGAAGCAACACGATTTTATATCCAGTATATGAAAATACGTCATAAAAAGAAAAGTATAAACTAAGCCCTATAGGGTGGCTTCGCACCACCTTTAGAAAGAAGAAGAACGTGAAATTTAATGAATTAAACTTGTCTGCTGATTTGCTAGCAGAGATTGAAAAAGCTGGTTTTGTAGAAGCCAGTCCGATCCAAGAACAAACTATTCCCTTGGCCCTTGAAGGCAAGGACGTTATCGGTCAAGCTCAGACTGGTACAGGAAAAACTGCAGCTTTTGGCTTGCCTACCCTTGAAAAAATCCGTACAGAAGAAGCGACTATCCAAGCCTTGGTCATCGCTCCAACTCGTGAACTCGCTGTCCAAAGTCAGGAGGAATTGTTCCGCTTTGGTCGTAGTAAGGGAGTCAAAGTACGCTCAGTATATGGCGGATCAAGCATTGAAAAACAAATTAAGGCTCTTAAATCTGGTGCCCATATCGTGGTGGGAACTCCAGGTCGCCTCTTGGACTTGATTAAACGCAAGGCCTTGAAATTACAAGATATTGAAACTCTTATCCTTGACGAAGCGGATGAAATGCTCAACATGGGCTTCCTTGAAGATATCGAAGCTATCATTTCTCGTGTCCCTGAAAGACGTCAAACTTTGCTTTTCTCAGCAACTATGCCAGATGCCATCAAACGTATCGGTGTTCAGTTTATGAAAGAACCTGAGCATGTGAAGATTGCGGCTAAGGAATTGACCACAGAATTGGTTGACCAATACTACATCCGAGTTAAAGAACAAGAAAAATTTGACACCATGACTCGTCTTATGGATGTGGAACAACCAGAACTTGCTATCGTATTTGGTCGTACAAAACGCCGTGTAGATGAATTGACTCGTGGCCTGAAAATCCGTGGCTTCCGTGCAGAAGGAATTCATGGAGACCTAGACCAAAACAAACGTCTTCGTGTCCTTCGTGACTTTAAAAATGGCAATCTTGATGTTTTGGTTGCGACAGACGTTGCAGCGCGTGGCTTGGATATTTCAGGTGTGACCCATGTCTATAACTACGATATTCCACAAGATCCTGAAAGTTATGTTCACCGTATCGGTCGTACAGGTCGTGCTGGTAAGTCAGGTCAGTCTATTACTTTCGTATCACCAAATGAAATGGGCTACCTTCAAATTATTGAAAACTTGACCAAGAAACGCATGAAAGGTCTCAAACCTGCAAGTGCAGAAGAAGCCTTCCAAGCAAAAAAACACGTAGCTCTCAAGAAAATTGAACGTGATTTTGCAGATGAGACTATCCGTGCCAACTTTGAGAAATTTGGTAAGGATGCTCGTAAGCTAGCTGCCGAATTTACTCCAGAAGAATTGGCAATGTATATTTTGAGTCTGACAGTCCAAGATCCAGATAGCCTTCCAGAAGTGGAGATTGCACGTGAAAAACCACTACCATTTAAACCATCAGGTAATGGATTCGGTGGTAAAGCTAAGGGAGGTCGTGGAGGCCGTCGTGGGGACGACCGTCGAGACCGTGATCGCCGTGGCAATGGTCGTCGTGATGATTTCAAAAAAGGAAGTCGTGGAAATGATCGTTTTGATAAGGAAAAACGTTACCGTAAGGATAATAAAAAACCACGCAATACTTCAAGCGAAAAGCAAACAGGCTTTGTTATTCGTAATAAGGGCGATAAATAAGAAAAAGCGGTTCAAAATGAATCGCTTTTTTATATAAGGAGACCGAATGGAAAAGAAAGATAAATAAAATAGATATATTATCTTCTTGTAATATTATAATACACAAAAATAGGGAGCTTGTCAATAGAAAAGAAGCAATTTAATTAAAAATATTCTTGTTTTTTCAAATTGCAATTAAATAAGCAATTTTCAGATAATAATTGAAAATTCAAGCTGTTTATGTTATAATGATAGCGATTAAATTCGAGGTGAAAAATGGCACATTTATTAGAAAAAACTAGAAAAATTACTTCTATTCTGAAGCGTTCGGAGGAGCAGTTACAGGAAGAACTTCCCTATAATGCGATTACCCGTCAATTGGCAGATATTATTGACTGTAACGCTTGTATCGTCAATAGCAAGGGACGTCTCCTTGGTTATTTTATGCGTTACAAAACCAATACGGATCGTGTAGAGCAGTTCTTCCAAACTAAGATTTTCCCTGATATATATATTCAGGGGGCCAACATGATTTATGATACAGAAGCCAATCTGACAGTTGATCATGATTTGAGTATTTTCCCTGTGGAAAGTCGTGCCGACTTTCCAGATGGTTTGACGACCATTGCGCCGATTCATGTATCAGGGATTCGCCTTGGTTCTTTGATTATTTGGCGCAATGACAAAGAATTTGATGACGAGGACTTGATTCTTGTTGAGATTGCGAGTACCGTTGTTGGGATTCAACTCCTCAACTTCCAGCGTGAAGAAGATGAGAAAAATATCCGTCGCCGTACTGCTGTTACCATGGCGGTTAATACCCTTTCTTACTCCGAACTCCGTGCTGTTTCAGCCATTTTAGGGGAATTAAATGGATATGAAGGGCAGTTGACTGCGTCTGTGATTGCAGACCGTATTGGCATCACCCGTTCTGTGATTGTCAATGCCCTTCGTAAACTTGAGTCGGCAGGGATTATTGAAAGTCGCTCACTTGGAATGAAGGGAACCTATCTTAAGGTCTTGATTTCAGATATTTTTGAAGAAGTGAAGAAAAGAGATTACTAATGACTAAGGCTTTAATTTCGATTGACTATACAGAAGATTTTGTTGCAGATAGTGGAAAATTGACAGCAGGCGCTCCAGCTCAGGCGATTTCGGATGCTATTAGCAAGGTAACTCGATTAGCTTTTGAACGAGGAGACTACATCTTCTTTACTATTGATGCTCATGAAGAAAACGATTGTTTCCATCCAGAAAGCAAACTATTTCCTCCTCACAATTTGATTGGGACTAGTGGACGGAATTTGTACGGAGATTTGGGGATCTTTTATCAAGAGCATGGTTCAGACAGTCGTGTCTTTTGGATGGATAAACGTCATTACTCAGCTTTTTCAGGGACTGACCTGGATATCCGTTTGAGAGAGCGGAGAGTGTCTACCGTTATCTTAACAGGTGTCTTGACGGATATCTGTGTCCTGCATACAGCTATAGATGCCTATAATCTAGGATATGACATAGAGATTGTTAAATCAGCTGTTGCTTCCATCTGGCCTGAAAATCACCAATTTGCCCTTGGACATTTCAAAAATACACTTGGAGCTAAGTTAGTAGATGAAAATCTAAATGAAATTTCTGAGTAATTTGGTTGATGAAATGAAAAAAATTTGAAAAAAGTGTTGACAAGCATCCTAAAAGTTGATATACTAGTAAAGTAATCAACGCGGGGATGGCGGAATTGGCAGACGCGCAGGACTAAGGATCCTGTGACCGCTTTAGGTCGTGAGGGTTCAAGTCCCTCTCTCCGCATAGGATAAGAGTTAGCTTAGGCTAGCTCTTTTTTTATCTAATTCAAGTAGAGCAAAAAATTGTTGCTCTTTTTTTGTATTTCATAAAGATTTCATATTTGGGTTTTATAATAGCCTTATACTCTAATCAAATTCAAACCACGTCAGCTTCACCTTGCCGTACTCAAGTACAGCCTGCGGCTAGCTTCCTAGTTTGCTCTTTGATTTTCATTGAGTCTTACAAATATGGAGGTGACAAATGAATCCAATCCAAAGAGCTTGGGCTTATGTCAGTAGAAAACGACTGAGAAGTTTTATTTTATTTCTGATTTTGTTTGTCCTATTGGCTGGAATTTCAGCCTGTTTGACTCTAATGAAGTCCAACAAAACGGTTGAAACCAATCTTTACAAATCACTCAACACATCTTTTTCTATTAAGAAAATAGAAAATGGACAGACCTTCAAGTTGTCAGACCTAGCATCTGTAAGCAAGATTAAGGGACTGGAAAATGTTTCTCCTGAACTCGAGACGATTGCAAAACTAAAAGACAAGGAAACAGTGAGTGGCGAGCAGAGCGTGGAGCGTGATGATTTGTCAGCTGCGGATAAGAACTTGGTCAGCTTAACGGCTCTTGAGGATTCATCCAAGGATGTCACCTTTACCAGCTCGGCTTTCAATCTAAAAGAAGGGCGACACCTTCAAAAAGGAGATTCCAAGAAAATTCTTATCCACGAAGAGTTAGCCAAGAAGAACGGTCTTTCGCTTCATGACAAGCTTCGCTTGGATGCTGGACAGTCTGAAGCTGGTAAAGGACAAACTGTCGAGTTTGAAATCGTCGGAATCTTCTCTGGTAAAAAACAAGAGAAATTCACAGGCTTATCTTCCGACTTCAGTGAAAACCAAGTCTTTACAGACTATGAAAGTAGCCAAACCCTTTTAGGAAATAGTGAACCTCAAGTCAGTGCTGCTCGCTTCTATGTAGAAAACCCTAAGGAAATGGACGGACTCATGAAGCAGGTAGAAAACTTGGCCTTGGAAAATCAAGGCTATCAAGTCGAAAAGGAAAACAAGGCCTTTGAACAAATCAAAGACTCAGTTGCAACCTTCCAAATCTTTCTGACCATCTTCCTTTATGGGATGTTGATAGCTGGAGCAGGGGCCTTAATTTTGGTCTTGTCTCTCTGGTTGAGAGAAAGGGTCTACGAAGTGGGAATTTTACTGGCACTTGGAAAAGGCAAGAGCTCGATTTTCCTACAATTCTGTTTAGAGGTAGTTCTGGTATCTATCGGTGCTTTGCTTCCAGCATTTGTTGCAGGAAACGCAATCACATCTTACCTACTCCAAACCCTACTCGCAAGTGGAGATCAGGCAAGCTTACAAGATACACTAGCCAAAGCAAGCAGTCTATCAAGTAGTTTATTATCTTTTGCAGAATCCTATGTTTTTCTAGTTCTGCTCAGTTGCTTATCTGTAGTCCTTTGTTTCCTATTCTTATTTAGAAAATCGCCTAAAGAAATTTTATCGTCTATTAGTTAATACTCTTCGAAAATCTCTTCAAACCGCGTTAGCTTTATCTGCAACCTCAAAGCTGTGCTTTGAGCAGCCTGCAGCTCGCTTCCTAGTTTAATCTTTGATTTTCATTGAGTATAAGAAGGAGAAATCATGACTTTATTACAATTACAAGATGTTACCTACCGTTATAAGAACACTGCTGAAGCAGTCCTATATCAGATCAATTATAATTTTGAACCCGGAAAATTTTACAGTATTATTGGGGAGTCAGGAGCAGGGAAATCCACTCTCTTGTCCCTACTGGCTGGTCTAGATAGTCCTGTTGAAGGTTCTATCCTTTTCCAAGGAGAGGACATTCGTAAGAAGGGTTATTCCTACCATCGCATGCACCATATTTCCCTGGTCTTTCAAAATTATAACTTGATAGATTATCTTTCTCCACTGGAAAATATCCGCTTGGTCAACAAAAAGGCAAGCAAGGATACACTACTTGAGCTTGGTTTGGATGAAAGTCAGATCAAGCGGAATGTTCTCCAGTTATCAGGTGGTCAACAACAACGTGTTGCCATTGCTCGTAGTTTGGTCTCAGAAGCTCCAGTTATTCTAGCTGATGAGCCAACAGGAAATCTAGACCCTAAAACTGCTGGAGATATTGTTGAACTGCTCAAATCACTTGCCCAAAAAACAGGTAAATGTGTCATCGTAGTCACCCACAGTAAAGAAGTGGCACAAGCGTCGGATATTACACTTGAATTGAAGGATAAGAAACTGACTGAAACTCGCAATACTACGAAATAATATGAGCTTTTTCAGTTCGAACTATAAAATAGAATAAAATCTAGAAAGGGAATCTATGTTACACAACGCATTTGCCTATGTTACAAGGAAGTTTTTCAAATCGATCGTCATCTTCCTGATTATTCTCCTCATGGCGAGCTTGAGTTTGGTTGGCTTGTCAATCAAGGGAGCTACTGCCAAGGCTTCACAGGAGACCTTTAAAAATATCACCAATAGCTTCTCCATGCAAATCAATCGTCGCGTCAATCAAGGAACGCCACGTGGTGCTGGGAATATTAAAGGTGAAGATATCAAAAAAATCACCGAAAACAAGGCTATTGAGTCTTACGTGAAACGTATCAACGCTATCGGAGATTTGACTGGCTATGAACTTATCGAAACTCCAGAAACCAAGAAAAATCTGACACCTGACCGTGCCAAACATTTTGGAAGTAGCTTGATGATTACAGGTGTCAATGACTCCTCTAAAGAAGACAAGTTTGTCTCTGGTTCTTATAAGCTGGTCGAAGGTGAGCACCTAACAAACGACGACAAGGACAAAATCCTCCTGCACAAGGACTTGGCAGCCAAACACGGCTGGAAAGTAGGGGACAAGGTCAAACTAGACTCTAATATCTACGATGCAGACAATGAAAAAGGAGCCAAGGAAACAGTCGAAGTGACAATCAAGGGACTCTTTGATGGTCACAATAAGTCGGCAGTAACCTACTCACAAGAACTCTACGAAAACACAGCTATCACAGACATTCACACTGCTGCAAAACTTTATGGATACACAGAAGACACAGCTATTTATGGGGACGCAACCTTCTTTGTAACAGCGGACAAGAACTTGGATGATGTTATGAAAGAGTTGAATGGCATCAGTGGTATCAACTGGAAGAGCTATACACTCGTTAAGAGCTCCTCTAACTACCCAGCTCTTGAGCAATCCATCTCTGGTATGTACAAGATGGCCAACCTCCTCTTCTGGGGTAGCTTGAGTTTCTCAGTTCTTCTCCTTGCCCTCTTGCTCAGCCTTTGGATCAATGCCCGTCGCAAGGAAGTGGGTATTCTCCTCTCTATCGGTCTCAAGCAGGCAAGTATCTTGGGTCAATTCATCACCGAATCCATCTTGATTGCCATCCCTGCTCTTGTTTCTGCATACTTCTTAGCTACTTACACAGCGCGTGCAATCGGAAATACTGTTCTTGCCAATGTCACTTCAGGTGTTGCCAAGCAAGCTAGCAAGGCTGCTCAAGCCTCTAACCTTGGTGGTGGTGCAGAAGTAGATGGCTTTAGTAAGACCTTGTCGAGCCTAGATATTTCCATTCAGACATCAGACTTTATCATCGTCTTTGTCCTTGCCTTGGTTCTAGTGGTTCTCGTTATGGCGCTTGCTTCAAGCAATCTCCTTAGAAAACAACCAAAAGAGCTTCTGTTGGATAGCGAATAACAAACTTGCTACCTATTCTCCCCTAAATGGGGTATAATATAGGTAGCATTTTTATCTATTTCATCTTGATTAGGCCTCTTCCTTTCTGGATGAAATTGAGATGATTTACAAGAAATTTAAAGGAATGTGAAACGTTTTTTCTATGAAAATTTTAATTGTAGAAGATGAAGAGATGATCCGAGAGGGGATCAGTGATTATTTGACGGATTGTGGTTATGAAACCATTGAGGCTGCAGATGGGCAAGAAGCTTTGGAAAAATTTTCCAGCTATGAAGTAGCCTTGGTTTTACTGGATATTCAGATGCCTAAGCTCAATGGTCTAGAAGTCCTAGCTGAGATTCGCAAAACCAGCCAGGTTCCTGTCTTGATGCTGACCGCCTTTCAGGATGAAGAATACAAGATGAGTGCCTTTGCCTCTCTGGCAGATGGCTATCTAGAAAAACCCTTCTCCCTCTCCCTCTTAAAAGTGAGGGTAGACGCAATTTTCAAGCGCTACTATGATACAGGACGCGTCTTTTCTTACAAGGATACCAAGGTGGATTTTGAAAGTTACAGTGCCAGCCTAGCAGGTGAGGAAGTAGCTATCAATGCCAAAGAGTTGGAAATTCTTGATTATTTGGTTAAAAATGAAGGACGAGCCTTGACTCGTTCTCAGATTATCGATGCGGTCTGGAAGGCGACAGATGAGGTCCCCTTTGACCGTGTCATCGATGTTTATATTAAGGAATTGCGGAAAAAGCTAGACTTGGATTGTATCCTCACTGTGCGCAATGTTGGTTATAAATTGGAGCGAAAATGAAACGAACAGGTTTATTTACAAAGATATTTATCTATACCTTCTCGATATTTAGTGTTCTGGTTATCTGCCTTCATTTAGCCATTTATTTTCTCTTTCCCTCGACTTATCTGAGCCACCGTCAGGAAACCATTGGCCAGAAAGCGACAGCCATTGCCCAGTCCCTAGAAGGGAAGGGTAGGCAGAGCATCGAGCAAGTGTTAGACTTGTATTCCCAGACTAGTGATATCAAGGGGGCCGTTAAGGGCGAGATGACCGAGGACAAGTTAGAAGTCAAGGACAGCCTTCCTCTGGATACGGACCGTCAGACCACCTCTCTCTTTATTGAGGAGCGCGAGGTGACAACGCAGGACGGTGGTACCATGACTCTCCAGTTTCTAGCTTCCATGGATTTGCAAAAGGAAGCAGAGCAGATCAGTCTTCAGTTTCTGCCTTATACCTTGCTGGCCTCCTTTCTGATTTCCCTCTTGGTGGCCTACATCTATGCTCGGACCATTGTTGCTCCGATTTTGGAAATCAAGCGCGTGACCCGTCAGATGATGGAACTAGATACCCAAGTGCGATTGCGCGTGGATTCTAAGGATGAGATTGGTGATCTCAAGGAACAAATCAATAGCCTCTACCAGCATCTTTTGACTGTCATTGCGGACTTGCATGACAAGAATGAAGCCATTCTCCAGCTTGAGAAGATGAAGGTCGAATTCCTACGAGGGGCTTCCCATGAATTGAAAACACCGCTGGCTAGTTTGAAAATCCTGATCGAAAATATGAAAGAAAATATCGGTCGCTATAAGGATAGAGACCACTATCTGGGAGTTGCCTTGGGGATTGTGGATGAGCTCAATCACCACGTTCTCCAGATACTTTCTCTCTCGTCTGTGCAGGAATTGCGAGATGATAGGGAAACAATTGACCTCTTCCAGATGACGCAAAGTCTCGTTAAGGATTATGCCTTGCTCGCCAAGGAGAGAGAAGTTCGGATTGATAATGATTTAAACCATCAGCAGGTTTATCTAAATTCATCAGTTATGAAGTTAATTCTGTCTAACCTCATCAGCAATGCCATCAAGCACTCCATTCCAGGTGGCTTGGTTCAAATTGGCGAAAGAGAAGGGGAACTCTTTATCGAGAATAGCTGTAGTCCTGAAGAACAAGAAAAACTGGCTCAGTCTTTTTCTGATAATGCTAGTCGCAAGGCCAAGGGTTCTGGGATGGGGCTCTTTGTTGTCAAAAGTTTATTAGAACATGAAAAATTACCCTATCATTTCGAGATGGAGGAGAATCGTCTAACCTTCTTTATAACTTTTCCAAAAGTCGACCAAGACTAGGCAGAGAAAGGGTTTACATAGATGGAGATAGAAGAAATTCAATCGAAACTGCGGGAAAAACTAGATTTTTTTGTCAAAAAGTGATAAAATGAACAATGTAAATGGGATGACCCATAAAAATATACAGGAGGCCTGATAAAATGGCAATCGTTTCAGCAGAAAAATTTGTCCAAGCAGCTCGTGACAACGGTTATGCAGTTGGTGGATTTAACACAAACAACCTTGAGTGGACTCAAGCTATCTTGCGCGCAGCAGAAGCTAAAAAAGCTCCAGTCTTGATCCAAACTTCAATGGGTGCTGCTAAATACATGGGTGGTTACAAAGTTGCTCGCAACTTGATCGCTAACCTTGTTGAATCAATGGGTATCACTGTACCAGTAGCTATCCACCTTGACCACGGTCACTACGAAGATGCACTTGAGTGTATCGAAGTTGGTTACACTTCAATCATGTTTGACGGTTCACACCTTCCAGTTGAAGAAAACCTTAAATTGGCTAAAGACGTTGTTGAAAAAGCACACGCTAAAGGTATCTCAGTAGAAGCTGAAGTTGGTACTATCGGTGGTGAAGAAGACGGAATCATCGGTAAAGGTGAATTGGCTCCAATCGAAGACGCTAAAGCAATGGTTGCAACTGGTATCGACTTCTTGGCAGCTGGTATCGGTAACATCCACGGTCCTTACCCAGCAAACTGGGAAGGTCTTGACCTTGACCACTTGCAAAAATTGACAGAAGCTCTTCCAGGATTCCCAATCGTATTGCACGGTGGTTCAGGTATTCCTGATGAGCAAATCCAAGCAGCTATCAAACTTGGTGTTGCGAAGGTTAACGTTAACACAGAATGCCAAATCGCATTCGCTAACGCAACTCGTAAATTTGCTCGTGACTACGAAGCAAACGAAGCAGAATACGACAAGAAAAAACTCTTCGACCCACGTAAATTCTTGGCTGACGGTGTGAAAGCTATCCAAGCATCAGTTGAAGAACGTATCGACGTATTCGGTTCAGAAGGTAAAGCTTAATCTAGCTTAACAATACAAATTAGAAACCTGCCCATTGGGTGGGTTTTTTGTGTGTGGGAATATATAGTGAATATATTGTAGAAGAACCAATCTTAAGTTGCTAAAAGGTTCTATTTTTTGTACAATAATGCTATGAAAATACTGAAAAAATGGTTTCTTGCCTTTCTTAGTTTCATTCTTTTGTTTCTAGCGGCTACATTCATCTTTCACCGTATCAGTTTGGAAAAGGAACAAGCTTCACTGACACCTATGGGACAACAAGTTCTCGTCAATGGACATCAAATAAATGTTTACGTTGAAGGGGATGGTCCTGAGACTATAGTAGTTCTCTCAGGTGCTGGTATTGCTTCTCCTATATTGGACTTTAAAGAAGTATCGGAATCCTTATCGAAACGGTATAAGGTAGTCATCGTGGAGCGAGCAGGATATGGTTATAGTGATGATAGCAATCATTCAAGAGATGTGATGGAGGTTTTGTCTGAGACGCGTCAAGCTCTTTCGCAAGCAAATATCAAAGGTCCTTTTATCATTTTGTCTCATTCCATGGCTAGTCTTGAGAGTTTAGCTTGGCAGGAAAAATATCCTGATGAAGTGAAAACCTTGGTTGGGTTAGATTGGGCACTGCCAGCTAGTTATGAGAATTTAAAGCAAAATCAGGCCTTAATTACTGTGGCATTTTGGAGCAGCAAGATTGGCTTATTACGCTACTTCCCTGAGTCCTTTTATATAAAAAATCCAACTCTGATCGAAAGTGAACGGAAACAATATAAACTTCTAGCTTATAAGCAGTTGATGTCACAAGCCATGCTTCATGAATCCCAAACGGTAAAGGAAAATGCCAAGAAGGTTCCCTCAAACATTAATCCGAAAATTCCGGCCTTACTAATGGTTTCTAATGGTGATGGTACTAGCTTTAGCCAATTTGAGTGGCAACGTTATGCAGAGAGATTTGCAAGTGACCAGTCTAATGTTCAAGTCGTCTATATGGATGCACCACACGATCTCTATCATTATCAAAGTAATGAAATAGTTTCTCAGATTGAAGATTTTTTAAAGAGTAATTGATGGTTTAGAGATCATTTTAATTTTAGACTGATGATAATAATTGAAAGGTAATGACTTATGAATAATTCTTATATTTTACTTAGACATGCTCATTCAAAATTTTCAAGTGATGATTTTAATAGAACTTTGTCAGAAAAAGGATTTTCATCTCTTGATCAGTTAGAGTTTTTGAATTCTTTTAATATTGATCATTATTTTTCTAGTCCTTATAAACGAGCATTTGAAACGATTAATAGCTCGCCAATTCAATTTGATAAAATAGTTCTTGATAATCGGTTACGAGAGAGAAAATTATCTTCAACCTTTATAAAAGATTCTGAGTTTGAAGACAGTATTAAATATTTATGGCAAAATCCCAGTGAATCTCTTTCAGAAGGGGAATCAAATCAAGATGCACTAGCTAGAGTACTAAATTTTTTAATGGAATTGGAAGAGAGATACTCAGAAAAAACGATTTTACTTAGTTCACACGGGAATTTGATAGGAATACTACTACATCACTTTGATTCCAGTTTTGATTATGAAAAATGGGAGCAGATGACCTTTCCAGATTGTTTTCTAATTGATAGAAATGGGATTGTAAAAAGAATTATGAAAGATTAGTTCTTTGATTAAATAGTGATTCATATTGATCAAAATAGTTTGCTTTTTATAATTCGTAACCTGCCCATTGGGCAGGTTTTTTGGTGTTTTAAGGAGACTGTTAAACCATAATTTTTGTTTAAAAGTATTATTTTAAGAGAGAAATCTCTAATTTCAGAATCTACAGGCAAACGCTTGCATTCTGTTTTTTATTGGACTATAATAGGTTGGTATAAAGCTTTCTGTAGTAATAACATGTAGAAGGTGTAGAAAGTAAGGATTTAGAATATTTGTAGTCAAAAATACAATGTTGCTATTCCTTACATAGGGAGATCAATATGGCAATGATAGAAGTGGAACATCTTCAGAAAAATTTTGTGAAGACAGTTAAGGAACCAGGGTTGAAGGGGGCTTTGCGTTCCTTTATTCATCCTGAAAAGCAGACCTTTGAAGCGGTTAAGGATTTGACCTTTGAGGTACCAAAGGGGCAGATTTTAGGCTTTATCGGAGCAAATGGTGCTGGGAAGTCGACAACCATCAAAATGCTGACAGGAATTTTAAAACCGACATCTGGTTTTTGTCGGATTAACGGCAAGATTCCGCAGGATAATCGTCAAGATTATGTCAAGGATATTGGGGTGGTCTTTGGACAACGTACTCAGCTATGGTGGGATTTGGCTCTGCAAGAGACCTACACGGTTTTAAAGGAGATTTACGATGTGCCAGATTCGCTCTTTCATAAGCGCATGGATTTTTTGAATGAAGTCTTGGATTTGAAGGACTTTATCAAGGATCCCGTACGAACTCTTTCACTGGGACAACGGATGCGGGCGGACATTGCAGCTTCCTTGCTCCACAATCCCAAGGTTCTCTTTTTAGATGAGCCGACCATTGGTTTGGACGTTTCGGTCAAGGACAACATTCGTCGTGCCATTACTCAGATCAATCAGGAGGAAGAAACAACTATTCTCTTGACCACTCATGATCTGAGTGATATTGAGCAGCTCTGTGATCGGATTTTCATGATAGACAAGGGGCAGGAGATTTTTGATGGAACGGTTAGCCAGCTCAAGGAAACCTTTGGAAAGATGAAGACTCTTTCTTTTGAACTGCTACCAGGTCAAAGTCATCTCATCTCTCACTATGAAGGCCTGCCTGATATGATTATTGATAGACAAGGGAATAGCCTCAACATTGAATTCGATAGTTCTCGCTACCAGTCAGCTGACATTATCAAGCAAACCCTGTCTGATTTTGAAATCCGCGATTTGAAGATGATGGATACGGATATTGAAGATATTATCCGCCGCTTCTACCGAAAGGAGCTCTAAGATGGTCAAATTGTGGAGACGTTATAAACCCTTTATCAATGCAGGCGTTCAGGAGTTGATTACCTATCGAGTCAACTTTATTCTTTATCGGATCGGCGATGTCATGGGTGCTTTTGTGGCCTTTTATCTCTGGAAGGCTGTCTTTGATTCTTCGCAAGAGTCCTTGATTCAGGGCTTTAGTATGGCAGATATCACCCTCTACATCATTATGAGTTTTGTGACTAATCTTTTGACCAGATCTGATAGCTCCTTTATGATCGGGGAGGAGGTCAAGGATGGCTCTATTATCATGCGCTTGTTGCGACCAGTGCATTTTGCGGCCTCCTATCTTTTCACTGAGCTTGGTTCCAAGTGGTTGATTTTTATCAGCGTTGGCCTTCCATTTTTAAATGTCATTGTTTTGATGAAAATATTATCTGGGCAAGGGATTGTAGAAGTGCTGGGATTAACTGTCCTTTATCTTTTTAGCTTAACGCTAGCCTACCTGATTAACTTTTTCTTTAATATCTGCTTTGGATTTTCTGCCTTTGTGTTTAAAAATCTATGGGGTTCCAACCTACTTAAGACTTCCATAGTGGCCTTTATGTCTGGAAGTTTGATTCCCTTGGCTTTCTTTCCAAAGGTTGTTTCAGATATTCTGTCCTTCCTGCCTTTTTCATCCTTGATTTACACTCCGGTCATGATTATCGTTGGGAAATACGATGCCAATCAGATTCTTCAGGCGCTCGCTTTGCAGTTTTTCTGGCTCTTAGTGATGGTGGGCTTGTCTCAGTTGACTTGGAAACGAGTCCAGTCATTTATCACCATTCAAGGAGGTTAGTATGAAAAAATATCAACGCATGCATCTGATTTTTATCAGACAATACATCAAGCAAATCATGGAATACAAGGTGGATTTTGTAGTTGGTGTCTTGGGAGTTTTTTTGACCCAAGGCTTGAACCTCTTGTTTCTCAATGTCATCTTTCAACACATCCCATCCCTGGAAGGTTGGACTTTTCAAGAAATTGCTTTTATCTATGGTTTTTCTTTGATTCCCAAGGGACTGGATCATCTCTTTTTTGACAATCTATGGGCACTAGGACAACGCTTAGTTCGAAAAGGTGAGTTTGATAAGTATCTGACGCGTCCTATCAACCCTCTCTTTCACATCTTGGTTGAGACCTTTCAGATTGATGCCTTGGGAGAACTCTTGGTCGGTGGCATTCTACTGGGAACAACAGTGACTAGCATTGATTGGACTCTTCCAAAATTCCTGCTTTTCCTGGTTTGTATTCCTTTTGCGACCTTGATTTATACTTCCTTGAAAATTGCGACAGCCAGCATCGCTTTTTGGACCAAGCAGTCAGGAGCCATGATTTACATTTTCTATATGTTTAATGACTTTGCCAAGTATCCGATTTCGATTTACAATTCGCTCCTTCGATGGTTGATTAGCTTTATCGTGCCATTTGCCTTTACGGCCTACTATCCTGCTAGCTATTTCTTGCAGGACAAGGATGTAATCTTTAACATCGGAGGTTTGATGTTGATTTCCCTGGTCTTCTTTGTCATTTCCCTTAAACTTTGGGATAGGGGCTTGGATGCCTACGAAAGTGCAGGTTCGTAAATAATAGAATATTAAAGCCTTGTCTCAGGACAGGCTTTTTCTGATAGAGATGAAAATTTCTTGACACCTATTCTTAGAGATCTATACTGTAAGTGTAATCACCGATTTAGCTTATACTCTTCGAAAATCTCTTCAAATCACGTCAGCTTCGCCTTGCCGTATATATGTTACTGACTTCGTCAGTTCTATCTACAACCTAAAAGCAGTGCTTTTAGCAACATGCGGCTAGCTTCCTAGTTTGTTCTTTGATTTTCATTGAGTATTAGTTGCTAGAGCAAGGCAATTGTAAAGCCTAGGTCACAGGTGAACAAATGACTGAGGATTTGAAAAAAATTTTTGATATGTAGAAAATAGCCGTTAAGCCTAGTTCTTATCGGTTTTTTATGTTGTTACATAACATTGTTATTGCATCAATTATGTCTGTCTTTGTGATTCTGGTAGTGCTTCAACTTGATTGCTACCATTTTTGATGGTGTGAATGTGCTGATAATGTATCTCAGTTAAGTACGAAATTTTTATACTATTTTTAACACGCGTTAAAAATGAAATTAACAGATATTAATTTTTCTTGACTTAAATTTTTTTAATTGATATACTATTTTTCAGAGAGCTAACAATTATATATAAATGTACTACTCTATTTCCTAGATAACACTTAGTAAAACTTTTTATAACAAAGGCTAGCAAAGTTAAAGTTTTCTATCTATTGGAAGTTAAATAAATATGTAAGGAATTAAAATGAAAAAAAGTACAGTATTGTCATTAACCACAGCTGCAGTTATTTTAGCAGCATATGTCCCTAATGAGGTAGTTTTAGCAGACACATCTAGCTCTGAAGATGCTTTAAATATCTCTGATAAAGAAAAAGTAGTAGTAGGTAAACAAAACGAAAACAAAGAAAAACATGAAGATATTCATAATGCTGTAGAAACTTCAAAGGATACTGAAGAGAAGAAAACAACAGTTATTGAGGAAAAAGAAGTTGTTAGTAAAGAATCTGTGATAGACAATAAAACTAACAATGAAAAAACAACAATCAAAAAAGAAGATTCCAATCAATACAAAGGAGATAATGCAGACTCGTCTGCAAGTAAAGACACGGAAAGTCCCAAAAAAGAAGATAGACTTGTCTATATTGCTGAATTTAAAGATAAAGAATCTGGAGAAAAAGCAATCAAGGAACTATCAAATCTTAAGAATACAAAAGTTTTATATACTTATGATAGAATTTTTAACGGTAGCGCTATTGAAACAACCAAAGATACTCTGGACAAAATTAAACTAATAGAAGGTATTTCATCGGTTGAAAGGTCACAAAAAGTCCAACCTATGATGAATCATGCTAGAAAAGAAATTGGAGTTGAGGAAGCTATTGATTACCTAAAATCTATCAATGCACCATTTGGGAAAAACTTTGATGGCAGAGGTATGGTCATTTCAAACATCGATACTGGAACTGATTATAGACATAAGGCTATGAGAATCGATGATGATGCCAAAGGCTCAATGAAATTTAAAAAAGAAGACTTAAAAGGTACTGATAAAAATTTCTGGTTGAGTGATAAAATCCCTCATGCTTTCAATTATTATAATGGTGGTAAAATCACTGTAGAAAAAGCTGATGATGGAAGCGATTATTTTGATCCACATGGGATGCATATTGCTGGGATTCTTGCGGGAAATGATACTGAAAAAGATATTAAAAACTTTAACGGAATAGATGGAATTGCGCCTAATGCACAAATTTTCTCTTATAAAATGTACTCTGACGCTGGATCTGGATTCGCAGGGGATGAAACAATGTTTCATGCTATTGAAGATTCAATCAAACACAATGTCGATGTTGTTTCGGTATCATCTGGCTTTACAGGGACAGGTCTTGTAGGTGAGAAATATTGGCAAGCTATTAGAGCGTTAAGAAAAGCAGGCATTCCAATGGTGGTAGCTACGGGTAACTATGCGACTTCTGCTTCAAGTTCTTCATGGGATTTGGTGGCAAATAATAATCTGAAAATGACCGACACTGGAAATGTAACGCGAACTGCAGCACATGAAGATGCGATAGCAGTTGCTTCTGCTAAAAATCAAACAGTTGAGTTTGATAAAGTTAACATAGGTGGAGAAAGTTTTAAATACAGAAATATAGGGGCCTTTTTCGATAAGAATAAAATCATAACAAACGAAGATGGTTCAAAAGT
The DNA here is from genome assembly GCF_003859975.1 of Streptococcus sp. OH4692_COT-348. Lineage (GTDB taxonomy): Bacteria > Bacillota > Bacilli > Lactobacillales > Streptococcaceae > Streptococcus. The sequence goes on along the minus strand of NZ_RQZB01000006.1, from coordinate 102,494 downwards.
TCCTAGTAAATTGAAATTTGTATATATAGGCAAAGGTCAAGACCAAGATTTGATAGGTTTGGATCTTAAGGGCAAAATTGCAGTAATGGATAGAATTTATACAAAGGATTTAAAAAATGCTTTTAAACGAGCAACGGATAAGGGCGCACGCGCCATTATGGTTGTAAATACTGTAAATTACTACAATAGAGATAATTGGACAGAGCTCCCAGCTATGGGATATGAAGAGGATGAAGGAACTACTAGTCAAGTTTTCTCAATTTCAGGAGATGATGGTGTAAAGTTATGGAACATGATTAACCCTGATAAAAAAACTAAAGTCAAAAGAAATAATAAAGAAGATTTTAATGATAAATTGGAGCAATACTATCCAATTGATATGGCAAGCTATAATTCTAATAAACCGAATGTAGGTGATGAAAAAGAAATTGACTTTAAGTTTGCACCTGACACCGACAAAGAACTTTATAAAGAAGATATTATAGTCCCAGCAGGATCCACATCTTGGGGACCGAGAACAGATTTACTTTTAAAGCCTGATGTCTCAGCACCAGGTAAAAATATTAAATCCACTCTCAATGTCATTAATGGGAAATCAACTTATGGTTATATGTCAGGGACTAGTATGGCAACTCCAATCGTGGCAGCTTCTACTGTTTTGATTAGACCAAAGTTAAAGGAAATGCTTGAAAGACCTGTATTGAAAAATCTTAAGGGAGATGACAAAATAGATCTTACAAGTCTTACAAAAATAGCCCTACAAAATACTGCACGGCCTATGATGGATGCGACTTCTTGGAAAGAAAAAAGTCAATACTTTGCATCACCTAGACAACAGGGGGCAGGGCTAATTAATATTGCCAATGCATTGAGAAATGAAGTTGTAGCGACTTTCAAAAACACAGATTCTAAAGGTTTGGTAAATTCTTATGGTTCTATTTCTCTTAAAGAAATAAAAGGAGATAAAAAATATTTTACAATTAAGCTTCACAATACATCAAACAGACCTTTGACCTTTAAAGTTTCAGCATCTGCTATAACTACAGATGCTCTAACTGATAGACTCAAACTGGATGAAACATACAAAGATGAAAAATCTCCAGATGGGAAGCAAATTGTTCCAGAAATCCACCCAGAAAAAATCAAAGGAGCAAATATCACATTTGAGCATGATACTTTCACTATAAGCCCAAATTCTAGCTTTGATTTAAATGCGGTTATAAACGTTGGAGAGGCTAAAAATAAAAATAAATTTGTAGAATCATTTATTCATTTTGAGTCAGTGGAAGAAATGGAAGCTCTAAACTCCAATGGGAAGAAAACAAATTTCCAACCTTCTTTGTCGATGCCTCTAATGGGATTTGCTGGGAATTGGAACCACGAACCAATCCTTGATAAATGGGCCTGGGAAGAAGGTTCAAAATCAAAAACAATGGAAGGTTATGATGATGATGGCAAACCGAAAATTCCAGGAACCTTAAATAAGGGGATTGGTGGAGAACATGGTATAGATAAATTTAATCCAGCAGGAGTTATACAAAATAGAAAAGATAAAAATATAACATCCCTAGATCAAAATCCAGAATTATTTGCTTTCAATAACGAAGGGATCAACGCACCATCATCAAGTGGTTCTAAGATTGCTAAAATTTATCCTTTAGATTCAAATGGAAATCCTCAAGATGCTCAACTTGAGAGAGGATTAACACCTTCTCCACTTGTATTAAGAAGTGCAGAAGAAGGATTGATTTCAATAGTAAATACAAATAAAGAGGGAGAAAATCAAATTGACTTAAAAGTCATTTCGAGAGAACACTTTATTAAAGGAATTTTAAACTCTAAAAGAAATGATGCAAAGGGAATCAAATCTTCTAAACTAAAAGTTTGGGGTGATTTGAAATGGGATGGACTCATTTATAACCCTAGAGGGAAAGAAGAAAATGCACCAGAAAGCAAGGATACCAAAGATCCTGCTACTAAGATAAGAGGTCAATTTGAGCCAATTGCAGAAGGTCAATATTTCTATAAATTTAAATATAGATTAACCAAGGATTACCCATGGCAGGTTTCCTATATTCCTGTAAAAATTGATAACACAGCACCTAAGATTGTTTCTGTTGATTTTTCGAATCCTGAAAAAATTAAGCTGATCACAAAGGATACTTATCACAAGGTCAAAGAGCAATACAAGAATGAAACTTTATTTGCGAGAGATCAGAAAGAACATCCTGAAAAATTTGACGAGATTGCCAACGAAGTTTGGTATGCTGGAGCTGCTCTTGTTAATGAAGATGGAGAGGTTGAGAAAAATCTTGAAGTAACTTACGCAGGTGAGGGTCAAGGAAGAAATAGGAAACTAGACAAAGATGGAAATACCATTTATGAAATTAATGGTGCAGGAGATTTAAGAGGAAAAATCATTGAAGTCATTGCATTAGATGGCTCTAGCAATTTCACAAAGATTCATAGAATTAAATTTGCTGATCATGCTGATGAAAAGGGGATGATTTCCTATTATCTAGTAGATCCTGATCAAGATTCATCTAAATACCAAAAGCTTGGCGAGATTGCCGAATCTAAATTTAAAAATTTAGGAAATAGAAAAGAGGATAGTCTTAAAAAAGATACAACTGAGGTAGAAAATCATCAAGGAAATGAAGAGTCTATCGAAGAAAAATCTAGCTTTACTATCAATAAAGCCATTTCAACAATTAGAGACTTTGAAAGCAAAGATTTAAAGAAACTCATTAAAAAGAAATTTAGAGAAGTTGATGACTTTACAAGTGAAACTGGTAAGAGAACAGAGGAATACGATTATAAATACGATGATAAGGGAAATATCATTGCTTATGACGATGGTAGTGCCTTAGAATATGAAACTGAAAAGCTTGACGAAATCAAATCAAAAATTTATGGTGTTCTAAGACCGTCTAAAAATGGACACTTTGAAATTCTTGGAAAGATAAGTAATGTTTCTAAAAATGCCAAGGTATATTATGGCAATAACTATAAGTCTATAGAAATCAAAACGACCAAGTATGATTCCCACTCAAAAACGATGACATTTGATCTATACGCTAATATTAATGATATTGTGGATGGATTAGCTTTTGCAGGAGATATGAGATTCTTTGTTAAAGATGATGATCAGATAAAAGCTGAAACGAAGATTAGAATGCCTGAAAAAAATAAGGAAACTAAAACAGAATATCCCTATGCATCAAGTTATGGGAATGTCATAGAATTAGGAGAAGGAGATCTTTCAAAAAATAAACCAACCAATTTAACGGAGATGGAATCTGGTAAAATCTATTCTGATTCAGAAAAACAACAATATCTGTTAAAGGATAACATCATTCTAAGAAAAGGCTATGCACTAAAAGTGACTACCTATAATCCTGGAAAAACAGATATGTTAGAAGGAAATGGAGTCTATAGCCAGGAAGATATAGCAAAAATACAAAAGGCCAATCCTAATCTAAGAGTCTTATCAGAAAAAATAATTTATGCTGATAGTAGAAATGTTGAAGATGGAAGAAGTACTCAACCAGTATTAATGTCGGCTTTGGACGGCTTTAACATTGTAAGGTATCAAGTGTTTACATTTAAAATGAATGATAAAGGGGAAGCAATCGATAAAGATGGAAATCTTGTGACAGATTCTTCTAAACTTGTATTATTTGGTAAGGATGGAAAAGAGTACACGGGAGAGGATAAGTCCAATGTAGAAGCTATAAAAGAAGATGGTTCTACTTTATTTATTGATGCAAAACCAGTAAATCTTTCAATGAACAAGAACTACTTTAATCCATCTAAATTTAATAAAATTTATGTACGAAATCCAGAATTCTATTTAAGAGGTAAGATTTCTGATAAGGGTGGTTTTAACTGGGAGTTGAGAGTTAATGAATCTGTTGTAGATAATTATTTAATCTACGGAGATTTACACATTGATAACACTAGAGATTTTAACATTAAGCTTAATGTTAAAGACGGTGACATCATGGACTGGGGAATGAAAGACTATAAAGCAAACGGATTCCCAGATAAGGTAACAGACATGGATGGAAATGTTTATCTCCAAACTGGCTATAGCGATTTGAATGCGAAAGCGGTTGGAGTACACTATCAATTTTTATATGATAATGTCAAACCAGAAGTAAACATTGATCCTAAGGGAAATACTAGTATCGAATATGCTAACGGAAAATCTGTAGTCTTTAATATCAATGATAAAAGAAATAATGGATTCGATGGTGAGATTCAAGAACAACATATTTATGTAAATGGAAAAGAATACAAATCATTTGATGATATTAAACAAATAACAGACAAGACACTAAACATTAAAATTGTTGTAAAAGATTTTGCAAGAAATACAACCGTAAAAGAATTCATTTTAAACAAAGATACGGGAGAGGTGAGCGAACTAAAACCTCATACAGTAACTGTAACCATTCAAAATGGAAAAGAAATGAGTTCAACGATAGTGGCGGAAGAAGATTTCATTTTACCTGTCTATAAGGGTGAATTAGAAAAAGGATATCAATTTGATGGCTGGGAAATTGCTGGTTTCGAAGGTAAAAAAGACACTGGCTATGTTCTTAATTTATCAAAAGATACCCTTATAAAACCTGTATTCAAGAAAATAGAGGAGAAAAAGGAGGAGGAAAATAAACCTACTTTTGATGTATCCAAAAAGAAAGACAACCCACAGGCAAATCCTGGTCAATTAAATCAAAGTCATAGAAAAGAGGACTTACAAAGAGCAAATCATTCACAAAAACCTGATTCAACTAAGGATGTCACAGCTACAGTTCCTGTACAAGTAAATCATAGCAAAGTAGATGGAAGTCACAGAAAAGAGGACTTACAAAAAGCAAATCATTCACAAAAGTCTGATTCAACTAAGGATGTTACAACTACAGTTCTTGATAAAAACTTTGAAAATAAGAAGGAAGTCCATCTTAATGAACTAGAGAACATAGCTAATAAACATACTAACATTGATAGTAAGTCGGATACTAACCATTCTGATAGGTTGCCAAAAACCGGAACAGTTAGAGAAGTTCTTACACCATTCATTGCTGGAATATTGTTTATAGTAGGAGCACTTCTTGGGTTGAAGAAAAAAGATCAAGATTAAGATAAAAACTGTAGATGAGAAAATGACTGAAGAGTTGAGAAACTAGATATGTAAAAACAGCCGCTAAAAATTTTTAGCGGTTGTTTTTAACTGTTTTTATAAGTAATTGGAAGGCTTCTAATAGTTGTTCTTGACTCGTTTGTGGAAGTTGAGTTAATTGATCAGCTAATAACTCTAGATGTGGATTCTTTGGGTTTATACGGCTTTCAAATAGCTCTGATGGTGTGATATTAAGAGCTGTGATAATCTTTTCTAGTGTATCGATTTTTATATTTGAACCCTTTGTTTCAAGGTTGGAAATATAATCTATGCCGACACTAGCCTTTTCACTGAGATTTTGCTGACTTAAATTTTTTTCTTTTCGTATGCTTCGTATTCGTTGTCCGATATATTTTTGTAAATGAATTGATTCCATAAGCTACCTCGTTTCATTACCATGATACAAGGAAGTAAACTGTAAAATAACCCACACACAAACAAAATTTTGAAAAAATATTGCCTATAAACTAAAATTGTGTTAAAATAGTGATGTAAAATATATAAAATTGCATGATATACTACATATATCATAGTTTGACTTAACAGTCAAACCAATCCTATTAGATCTTACGAGGAGAAAATGATGAAAAAATTGCAAACCCTAACAACTTCAACAGCTATTGCACTTGCATCAGTTGGTGGAACTGTATTCGCTCAGGAAGCGCCTACTTCAGCGCCTGTTGACACAACTGCTGTCAATGAACCTGCACTTGTTGCTAAACCACATGAGAAAACTGAAGTTCCTGCACCTTCTACAGTGAAACCTGCGCTTGATGAACAAAAAGAAGTCGTTAAGACTGCTGAAACTAAAGTTACGACTGCTGAAGCTGATGTGAAAGCAAAAGAAACTGCTGTCGCTTCTGCTGAGAAAGAAGTAAAAGACGCAACTCAAGTTGTCAAAGATGCTGAAGCAACTGCTTCTCAAGCAATACCTGAAAAAGTTGCTCAAGTTAAAGACGCTCAAGCTAAGAACTTTGAAGCTCAAACTGCTAACCAAAAAGCAACTGAAGCTACAAATGAACAAATCAAAGCTGAAACTAAAGCTCTTGCAGAAGAACAATCAGACGTGGCAACTGCTCAAGCAAATCTTGACCAAGCGACTAAAGATGTCCAAACAGCTGAACAAGCTGTCGCAAGCGCACTTAGCTTAAAAACTGAAGCTGAAAAAGTCTTGGCGGACGCAATGGCTACACCACTTCAAGCTCAAGTTGCTGAAAACAACCTACGTTTGGCAGAAATTGCCCTTGAAAATGCTAAAGCAAGTGAAGCAGTCGCTAACTTCTCAGCAAATCTAGTTGACAAGAAAGCTGCTCTTGTAGAAGCTCAAACAGAACTTGAAGGAGCGAAAGCTGTTCAAACAACTGCGTCACAAGCTCTTGCAGATGCTACAGCTAAACTACAAGCTCAAGAAGCTAAAGTCAACAGTTTGACAGCAGAAAGCAAGAAGTTGATTGCTGAAAAAGCTGCACTTGTAAAAGAAGCCAAAGAATTGGCTGAACAATTGCAAGCCTATTTGGACGCACCTGTTAAACTCGCTACAGCAAAAGCTGCTCAAGCCAAAGCTGCTCAAGCCAAAGCTGAAGCTAAATTGGCACAAGCAAAAGCTGACCTCCAGACTGCACAATCTACTCTTGAAACTGTTCAATCTGCATACCGTACAGAACACGCTAAGTTGCTTGAATTGCAAGCAGAATATGATAACCTCGTTGACCTTGCAGAAAAAGCTCAAGAAAACGTTGTTGCCAAATTGCCTGACGGAACAGTGATCGCTGTCCCTAAAGTAGCTCCAACTGCTGAAGCACTTCCAGAAGTCAATGTTGAAGAATTGAAAAAAGCTCTTGCAACTGGCAAAGAAGTAACTTTGGACTCTCAAGGAAAAGTTGTTGTGAAGGAAAAGCAACAAACATACTCATCACCTGCTGTTAAAGCAGTAGAAAACGAAAAAATGAGTTACTCACGAGTAGAAAAAGTAAAAGCTTTACCAAATACTGGCGAAAAATCAAGTGTTGCGATGTTGGTACTCGGTGCAATTCTAGGAACATTTGGACTTGTAACAGTACGTAGAAAAAATTAGAATAATAAAAAAATCTTCTTATTACAGATAGGAAGATTTTTTGGATTCTACTGATTTCACAAAATACGGTATCGAACTATATATTCAAAATTGTGCTTTTACAATTATAGTAAAAACTCAAGATTTATTTGATGAAGTACAGTCTATATGAAATATGATAAGAAACTACACCTATTAGAATTTTTATAAAGATAAGGGAATAATATGAAAGGATAGCTTCCGTTAGTTATAATAGTTAGACTATAAAAATATATAAAATTCTTAAAAATTATGGTATAATTTATGTTAATAAACTCGATATAGAGTTTAATGGATGATTCTATTGATGCCAATATTTTAGGATTAGCTGATTGGTTTTCTTTTGAAAGTGCATCTATTCATGGATACTGATAAAATATTACGAATTTGTCTAAAATATAGATGAAATATAGTTAAAAATAGGAGGAATACTATGACTAAGAAAAATTTTGAAGAGACAAATGATCCTAAAACAAGTGTCTCGAAGGGAGTGAAAGGCTCTTCTCCAGCTACAATTAGGAGCAAGGTATTTAAAATAAAAGTCTATATTGGCATTGCTATTAGTCTTTTGGTTGTTGCAATTTTAGCAAGTATCTTCTTATTCTCATCTAATAAGGCAAATAAAGAGTCAAGTCCAGCATCGTCTGTAACTTCAACTAAAGAGTCAACAAGTCAAACATCTACAAGCCAAGGAAAAACAGATGAGATTGATAAAGATAAGCAAGAGAAAATCCAGAAACTCAAGGATCAACTGACTGATTTAGACACCAAGATTACTGAAGCAGAAGCACTTGTTAGCAAGCTAAAAGAAGAAACTGCAGTTCCGAAACTGGATATTGAAGCATTAAGAAATAATGATTTATCTAGTTTGAAAGGCACATGGCGTACACCGTCGGGCAATGAATATGTCATTAATGAGTCTGGTGAAATGTATGCAACTAGTTATAGAGATGGTCAAAAATTTGAATATATTACTGAACTAAAAGGGTCAAAAGGTCAAGATCGTCGTAATTCTGAGACTGCTTCTCTAAGTGCTTGGGTAAAAGATTCTGTTGCTGGAGGATTTGTGGTAGTTGCTGTACCAAGTGGAGTTGTCATGCAACCTGGTGATGATGGAAAACTAACAGATAAAAGCAATCATGACGAGGAGAGATTGTTTGCAGGACAGCAGTATGAAGCGATGTTGTCGAGACCAGAAGATGTTTACTATCGTGTAAAACCAGATACTAGTAAACTTGAGGAAGAGGAGAAGAATTTAGCTCAACTACAGGCTGAACGCGAAGCAATCAAAACTTCTCTAGAATCTAAGGAAAAGAAAAATACGAACTAGAAAAAACTAGTTTAGAATCTAACTTTCGATTGTTTTAGTTCGGAAATACTGTTAAATAGCTAGAATGAAGAAGCTCATTAGGGCTTCTTTTCTTTTATCTTAACTATTGAACCACTTAGACTGAGATAGAGACCAGATAGGCAACAGAGCTTGTTCTTGAAACTGACCTCTGATATAATAATTTTTGTAAGAGATGCGAGCGTCGACATCAGACAAGTCAAGTTCATAAAAAAGTAATGGGAGATAAAAATGAAAAAATTATTAGGTATTGGATTCTTGCTAGTTTCAGCTTTGATTTTGTATTTTGGTTCTGTTGGATGGCCAAATTTAGACATTAATCTTTGACCATTGTTTCCTATTGGTTTGTTTCTCTTTTTCACTCTAGAGAATTTTTTAAAAAAAGATTACAAGGCTAGTCTGATGTGTTTGATTATTGCCTTTATCATCGCCAATGCAATTTTGGACCTTTTACCAATTTCAAGTGGCTTGGTAATTGGAGCGGGCGTACTAGCTTGCATTGGTATTGGATATCTCTTTCCTGATAAAGATAAAAAAGAAGACAAATAGAAAAGGCCTCGAGATTTCTCGAGACCCTTTTTTACTTACCAGCGTAATATTTTTGAATTCCTTTCACGATACCTGCTACAAGCTTATCTTGATAGTGGCTATCTCGAATCTGTTGATTTTCAGCGAAATTATCTATATAACCTAGCTCTAGGAGGACGGCTGGTTTAGCAGTTTCTCGAAGAACGGCAAAGCTTCTTTCCAATAAACCAGCATCTTTAGCACCAGTTTCAGCTAACAATGAAGAATGGATAGCTGCTGCGAGGCGCTTGCTTTCGCTCATACGGTCAGGATGGTTATGCCAGTATGGGTTGATTTTGCTTGGATAATCAGGTTCATCACTGTAGGAATAGGTTTGAATTCCACTAGATTTTGAGTATGCACTGCCAGTCGCATTGAAGTGAATACTGATAAAGATGTCAGAGTTAGTCTTGTTAACCATACGAGAACGTTCTGTTATGAAGTCTACATCAATATCGCTATCACGTGAAGTGAGAACTTTGTAGCCCAGTTCTTCTAACTTTTTGCGTAATTTACGATAAACCTGCATGTTGAGGTCTTTTTCAGCGACATTGTAATAGTATGCACCTGAGTCTCTTCCACCATGTCCTGGATCTAAAAAGATGGTTTTACTGTATTGGCCTTTTACAAACCCCTCAGGAACTTCACTAACCCATCTACCATCATTTTTAAAGATATGATCTTTTCCAGATATTTTATAAATATTAGTGACATATTGTCCGTTTTCTTTTAGATAATACCAAGAATTATAGTACTTATCAAAAATCCACTCACTTTTAGCCATATAACCACCAGATTTGAGATAGTAAGTTCCAATCCATTCTCGGTTTGCAAATGTTCCATTCTCTTTTAGGTAGAACCAGCTATTGTAGGTCTTATCAAAAACCCATTCTTTTTCAGCCATGGCACCACTTGATTTTAGATAATAATTACCTTGCCATTGGTTACTGAACATAATACCTGTTTTGTCAAAATAGTACCAAATACCATTAATTTTTTCCCATTTATTCTGAGAAATTTTTCCAGAGGATGTTGCATAGTACCAATTTTGGTCGATTTTTGCCCAGCCGTTTGTGGCCATTGCTCCATTATTTGTCAGCAAGTAGCTGTTAATAGTTGTATTACTAAGCATGATCCCATCTTTGTCGAAGTAATACCAAGAATCAGCAATTTTTTCCCATTTATTTTGAGAAATTTTTCCAGAAGAATTAGCGAAGTACCACTTTCCATGGATGAAGTTCCAACCGTTCTCAGCCATTACTCCATCTTTATTGAATACATAACCATCAAAGGTTGTATTGCTTAGTCGATTTCCATCTTTGTTGAAGTAGTACCACTTTCCTTGGATTTTTTTCCAGTTGGTAACAGGTTTATTGTGTTCGTAAAAGCGCCAGTTATTATTTTCTTCTTGCCAACCTTCTTTGATTTTTTCAACTTTTGTTTCTTCTTTTTTTACTTCAGACTTCTTCTCTTCTGTAGCAGGAGTTTTTTTCTCTATTTTTTCTTCTTTATCGTCAATTTTAGAAGAATTGTCTGGTTTTTCGACCTTCTCTTTCGGTTTTTCTTGGTTTTCGATTTTTGAAGTACTTGAATGAGGAATTGTTACATTTTCTCGTACTGACTCTGCTTTATTTTCTTGAGCCTGGACAGTTGCTTGAGTGAACCCTAAAATAGATAGGACAACTGTACTCGCAAGTATAAGCTTTTTCATTTTTGTCTCCATATATCTCAATACTATTCTCAACTATCAAACTGGACTTCTTCTAGGAGATAGTCGATAAAGCGTTCGCCCATCTTAGATAGGCTGGTTTTTTCATGCTGGATATAGACCAGCTCAATTGGGTCATCAATGTCCAGTGGGATAGAAACAATATTGTCTCCGTTGAGGTTGCTGTTCAAAATCCCTGTTGCGATCGTGTATCCATCCAGACCAATCAAGAGGTTAAAGAGGGTAGCACGGTCGCTGACTACGATAGATTTTTTGTGGTATTCCTGCGAGAGAATCTCTTCAGAGAAGTAGAAGGAGTTGTGAGTTCCTTGATCATAGCTGAGGTAAGGGAAGTTTTCCAAGTCTTCTAGTTTGACCTTGTCTTTCTGTGCCAGAGGATTGGTCTTGCTGACAAAGATATGCGGTTGGGCGGTAAAGAGATGATGAGCCAGCAGGTGGTTGTCATCCAGCATTTTGGTTAAAACATCACGGTTGTAGCTGTTAAAAAATAGGACACCGACCTCACTACGGAAGTTCTTGACGTCGTCGATAATCTCCCAAGTCCGAGTTTCACGAAGGAAGAGCTCGTATTTCTCCATATCACTTTTCTTGAGCAGAGAGACAAAGGCATTGACCACAAAGGCATAATGCTGGGAGGAAACGCTAAAGAGTTCGCGGTGGGCGACAGGATTTTTATAGCGTTCCTCCAAAAGCTGGGTCTGCTCGACAACCTGACGGGCATAAGAGAGAAACTCCATCCCATCACGGGTCAAGGTGATGCCCTTGGGATTGCGGATAAAGATTTCAATGCCCATTTCATTCTCCAAATCTCTTACTGCGTTGGAAAGACTAGGTTGAGTGATAAAGAGTTGCTTGGCTGCCTCATTCATGGAGCCAGTTTCGACGATTTTGATAATATAGTGTAATTGTTGAATTCTCATGTTTTTATTGTACCACACTTGCGTCAGAATCGCCAAAGATGATAGGAAAATCAGGGGCATTGTGTGATTCTCTTCTTGAAAAAAACACAAAAATTTGCTAGAATGAGTCTTATGAAAACATTCTATGATGTGCAGCAATTCCTCAAACGATTTGGTATCATTGTTTACATGGGAAAACGCTTATATGATATTGAACTGATGAAGCTGGAACTCTCACGGATTTACGATGCAGGGTTGATGGATAAATTAGACTATCTAGAGGCAGAAGCAGTTCTTCGCAGAGAGCACAAGGTGGAATTGGATTATATTGAGAAAAATGGAGAAAAGAACTAATGGTTACTTGGATTTTGTGGGCACTTATACTGGCAATGTTGGCGTGGATGGGCTTTAACTATCTTCGTATTCGACGTGCAGCTAAAATCGTGGACAATGAGGAGTTTGAAGCCTTGATTCGTACGGGTCAATTGATTGATTTGCGCGACCCAGCTGAATTTCACAGAAAACATATCCTTGGTGCCCGCAATATTCCTTCAAGTCAGTTGAAGACTAGTCTTGCAGCCCTTCGTAAGGATAAACCTGTCCTTCTTTACGAAAACCAACGTGCGCAACGAGTTACAAATGCAGCCCTTTACTTGAAAAAACAAGGTTTTTCTGAGATTTATATCCTTTCTTATGGTTTGGATTCTTGGAAAGGGAAAGTCAAAGTCGAGAAATAAGAAAACGAGCTTGGATGTTTCCGAGCTCATTTTTTAACCACTTTTTCTGAGAAATTCACGAATGCTTGCCAACTCTTCTGAGTTGAGGGGGCGATAGTCTCCTTCTTGAAGATTCTCATCTAAGCTCCAAGGTCCAAAATGAGTACGTTTGAGGGAGGTCACCTTGACACCAACCGAGAGGAACATTTTCTTGACCTGATGAAATTTTCCTTCTGAAATGGTGATAGAGGCTTGACTGAGGGCAGGACTTGCAGATAGAATCTCTAGTCTTGCAGGTTTACAGACAGTACCATCTAAAAAGACAATTCCTTTTTGAAAGGCTTGGATATGGTCAGGTGTTAGAAGTCCATTGACCTCAACTCGATAAGTTTTATCGACATGATATTGGGGATGGAGGAGCTGGAAGCCCAAGGGACCGTTATCGGTCAAGAGGAGGAGTCCTGTCGTATCTCGGTCCAGTCGGCCGACGGCATAGAGCTTGTCAGACTGGATGTCAGGTGACAGCAGGTCCATGACAGTTGGAAGTTCCTTGTCTTTGTTGGCTGTCACGACACCAGCAGGCTTATGAAGCATAAGGTAGGTATGCTCATAGCCTTGAATGATTTGGTCCTGAAAAAGGAGTTCTTGTAGTCCTGTATCAATATTTTGAGCTAGGGAGCGGGCTGGGCGACCATCGACTAGAATTTCCTCTTTGAGTAAGGCTTGTTTCATGGCCTTTCGGCTGATTTTTTCTTGAGCTAATAAATTATCTAAACGCATACTGTGCCTATCTTATCATAAGTCGCTTGCTTTGAAAAGGCTTGACGTGAAAAGAAAAGCAGAGTGAAAACATTTACACTTGCTTGAATTATGTTATTTACTTGAAAATATGGTATAATCGTTCAGTTAGAAAATAAATTTTGAATATTATAGAGGAAATCATGACAAAATTAAGAGAAGATATCCGTAACATTGCGATTATCGCCCACGTTGACCACGGGAAAACAACCCTCGTTGACGAATTATTGAAACAGTCAGAAACGCTTGATGCACGTACTGAATTGGCTGAGCGTGCTATGGACTCAAACGATATCGAAAAAGAGCGTGGAATTACCATCCTTGCTAAAAATACAGCCGTTGCCTACAACGGAACTCGTATCAACATCATGGACACACCAGGACACGCGGACTTCGGTGGAGAAGTTGAGCGTATCATGAAAATGGTTGACGGTGTTGTTTTGGTCGTAGATGCCTACGAAGGAACAATGCCACAGACTCGTTTCGTATTGAAAAAAGCCTTGGAACAAGACCTTGTGCCAATCGTGGTTGTTAACAAAATCGATAAACCATCAGCTCGTCCAGCAGAAGTAGTGGACGAAGTCTTGGAACTTTTCATCGAGCTTGGTGCAGATGACGACCAGCTTGACTTCCCAGTGGTCTATGCATCAGCTATCAATGGAACTTCTTCATTGTCTGATGATCCAGCTGACCAAGAAGCTACTATGGCACCAATCTTTGACACGATTATTGACCATATCCCAGCTCCAGTAGATAACTCAGATGAGCCTTTACAGTTCCAAGTGTCACTTTTGGACTACAATGACTTTGTTGGCCGTATCGGTATCGGTCGTGTCTTCCGTGGTACTGTTAAGGTTGGTGACCAAGTTACCCTTTCTAAACTTGACGGCACAACTAAAAACTTCCGTGTTACAAAACTCTTTGGTTTCTTTGGTTTGGAACGTCGTGAAATCCAAGAAGCTAAAGCTGGTGACTTGATTGCTGTTTCAGGTATGGAAGACATCTTTGTCGGGGAAACCATTACTCCGACAGACGCAATCGAAGCTCTTCCAATCTTACATATCGATGAGCCAACTCTTCAAATGACTTTCTTGGTTAACAACTCACCATTTGCTGGTAAAGAAGGTAAATGGGTAACTTCTCGTAAGGTGGAAGAACGTTTGCAGGCCGAATTGCAAACAGACGTTTCCCTTCGTGTTGACCCAACTGATTCACCAGATAAATGGACTGTTTCAGGACGTGGAGAATTGCACTTGTCAATCCTTATCGAAACAATGCGCCGTGAGGGATATGAACTTCAAGTATCTCGCCCAGAAGTTATCGTAAAAGAAATCGACGGTGTTAAATGTGAACCATTTGAACGTGTTCAAATCGACACTCCAGAAGAATACCAAGGATCTGTTATCCAAAGCCTTTCTGAACGTAAGGGTGAAATGTTGGATATGATTTCAACTGGTAATGGTCAAACTCGTTTGGTCTTTCTTGTCCCAGCGCGTGGTTTGATTGGATATTCAACTGAGTTCTTGTCAATGACTCGTGGTTACGGTATCATGAACCATACCTTCGACCAATACTTGCCATTGATTCCAGGGGAAATTGGTGGACGTCACCGTGGTGCCCTTGTTTCTATCGATGCTGGTAAGGCTACAACTTACTCAATCATGTCTATCGAAGAACGTGGAACAATCTTTGTCAACCCAGGTACTGAGGTTTACGAAGGAATGATCATCGGTGAAAACTCTCGTGAAAACGACTTGACAGTTAACATCACTAAGGCTAAACAAATGACCAACGTCCGTTCAGCTACTAAGGACCAAACAGCTGTTATCAAGACACCTCGTATCTTGACACTTGAAGAGTCTCTTGAGTTCTTGAACGATGATGAGTACATGGAAGTAACGCCTGAGTCTATCCGTTTGCGTAAACAAATCCTTAACAAGGCAGAGCGTGAGAAAGCTAACAAGAAGAAAAAATCAGCTGAATAAGAGCTAGAAAGAGATAAAGATGGTTTATTTAATCATAGGAATCCTCTTATTACTACTCTATGTATTTGCGACACCAGAAAGCATTAAAGGGACAGTCAATATCGTCCTTATCGTCTTTGCTTTCGTAGCACTTTTGATTTTGCTCATGTTGTCTGTTCTGCAAATCTTTCAGCTACCGACAGAATTCTTTATCGCAGTCGCTATGCTCTTCCTAGCATACTTTAGCATGCGAGATATTACCCTCATGTCGGTCAGTAAAAGTAAAAGAAGATAAAAAGAGAGTTTTGGCTCTCTTTTTGCTTGTTAGAATGCTGAATCTGAGCATTTTCGTTTAGAATTATTTCCATAAAAATGGTAAAATAGTAAGAGTAGAAATGGAGTTCGAGACATGAAAGTAATAGATCAATTTAAAAATAAGAAAGTCCTTGTTTTAGGTTTGGCTAAGTCTGGTGAATCTGCAGCTCGTTTGTTGGACAAGCTAGGTGCCATTGTGACAGTAAATGACGGAAAACCTTTTGAGGACAATCCAGCTGCCCAAAGTTTGTTGGAAGAAGGGATCAAGGTTATCACAGGCGGTCATCCTTTGGAACTCTTGGATGAAGAGTTTGCCCTTATGGTGAAAAATCCAGGCATCCCATACAGTAATCCCATGATTGAAAAGGCTTTGGCCAAGGGAATTCCAGTCTTGACTGAGGTGGAATTGGCTTATTTGATTTCAGAAGCGCCAATTATTGGTATCACAGGTTCAAATGGAAAAACAACCACAACGACCATGATTGGGGAAGTTTTGACTGCTGCTGGCCAACATGGTCTTTTATCAGGGAATATCGGCTATCCAGCTAGTCAAGTGGTCCAAACTGCGTCAGACAAGGACACTCTTGTTATGGAACTTTCTTCTTTCCAACTGATGGGTGTTCAAGAATTCCATCCAGAGATTGCGGTTATTACCAACCTCATGCCAACTCATATCGATTATCATGGATCATTTGAGGAATATGTAGCAGCCAAGTGGAATATCCAGAACAAGATGACAGCGGCTGATTTCCTTGTCTTGAACTTTAACCAAGACTTGGCAAAAGAATTGGCTACTAAAACACAAGCCACTGTTGTACCATTTTCAACACTGGAAAAGGTTGATGGAGCTTATTTGGAAGATGGTCAACTCTACTTCCGTGGGGAAGTTGTAATGGCAGCGAATGAAATCGGAGTTCCAGGTAGCCACAATGTAGAAAATGTGCTTGCGACGATTGCTGTAGCCAAGCTTCGTGATGTTGATAACCAAACCATCAAAGAAACTCTTTCAGCTTTTGGTGGTGTCAAACACCGTCTCCAATTTGTGGATGAAATCAAGGGTGTCAAATTCTATAATGATAGCAAATCAACCAATATCTTGGCTACTCAAAAAGCCTTGTCAGGATTTGACAACAGCAAGGTCATCTTGATTGCCGGTGGTTTGGACCGTGGTAATGAGTTTGACGAATTGGTGCCAGACATTACTGGACTTAAGAAGATGGTCATCCTCGGTCAGTCTGCTGAGCGTGTCAAACGGGCAGCGGATAAGGCTGGTGTCGCTTATGTGGATGCGATTGATATTGCAGATGCGACCCGCAAGGCTTACGAGCTTGCGACTCAAGGAGACGTGGTTCTTCTCAGTCCAGCCAATGCCAGCTGGGATATGTATGCTAACTTTGAAGTACGTGGCGACCTCTTTATCGACACAGTAGCGGAGTTAAAGGAATAATATGAAAAAAATTGTCTTTACAGGTGGGGGGACGGTTGGACACGTGACCCTCAACCTTTTATTGATACCCAAGTTTATCGAAGATGGCTGGGAAGTCCACTATATCGGGGATAAATGTGGCATCGAACACCAAGAAATCCTCAAGTCGGGTCTAGATGTCACCTTCCATTCCATTGCGACTGGAAAATTGCGTCGTTATTTCTCTTTGCAAAATATGCTGGACGTCTTCAAAGTTGGCTGGGGAATTGTCCAATCGCTCTTTATTATGTTGCGACTTCGTCCACAGGCCCTGTTTTCAAAGGGAGGTTTTGTCTCTGTGCCGCCAGTTATCGCTGCGCGTGTGTCTGGAGTTCCTGTCTTTATCCACGAATCTGACCTATCTATGGGCTTGGCCAATAAAATCGCCTATAAATTTGCGACGAAGATGTATTCAACCTTTGAACAAGCTTCAAGTTTGTCTAAGGTCGAGCATGTGGGAGCAGTGACCAAGGTTTCAGACCAAAAAAATCCAGAACCCGATGAATTGGTGGATATTCAAACCCACTTTAATCCTAAATTGCCAACTGTATTGTTTGTCGGTGGTTCTGCAGGTGCTCGTGTCTTTAACCAATTGGTGACAGACCATAAGAAAGAACTGACAGAACGCTACAATATTATCAACCTAACTGGAGATTCTAGCCTGAACGAGTTGAGCCAAAATCTCTTTCGTGTTGACTATGTGACCAATCTCTATCAACCCTTGATGGAATTGGCTGATATTGTTGTGACACGTGGTGGAGCCAATACGATTTTTGAGCTCTTGGCCATGGCAAAATTGCATGTTATTGTGCCGCTTGGTCGTGAAGCTAGTCGTGGTGACCAGATTGAAAATGCAGCTTACTTTGTAAAAAAAGGCTATGCAGAAGAGCTTCAAGAAAGCGATTTGACCTTGGATAGTTTGGAAGAGAAGCTTTCTCACTTACTAAGTCACAAGGAAGACTATCAAGCCAAGATGAAGGCTTCAAAGGAATTGAAATCTCTAGCAGATTTTTATCAATTGTTGAAAAAAGATTTATCATAAGGAAAGTAAATGTCAAAAGATAAGAAAAAAGAGGGCAAAGAAATCCTCGAAGAATTTAAAGAGTTATCAGAATGGCAGAAACGAAATCAGGAATATCTAAAAAAGAAGGCTGAGGAAGAGGCGGCCCTAGCTGAGGAGAAGGAAAAGGAAAGACAGGCTCGAATGGCTTCAAAATCTGAAAAGTCAGATGCAACCGAGGAGCAAGAGAGTGAATCTGATTCAAAAGACTCAAAATCAGCTAAGAAAGAGTCTGAAGAAAAAGTAGAAGAGTCAGAAGACGTCAAAAAAGAGGTATCCAAAGAGAAATCAAAGTCTACAGAGAACGAAGGACAGGATAAAAAAAGAGAGAAAAAGCCTGTAAAGAAGAAATCGGCTAAACCAAAAATTCATGCCATCCATATCTTGCGAGCTCTAACGATTTTATTTCCAAGTCTGCTTTTATTGATTGTCTCTGCCTACCTACTCAGTCCTTATGCGACAATGAAGGATATCCGTGTTGAGGGAACAGTGCAAACTACAGCTGATGATATTCGACAGGCTTCAGGCATTCAGGATTCGGATTATACGATTAACCTTCTGCTAGACAAGGCAAAATATGAAGAGCAGATCAAGTCTAACTATTGGGTTGAATCAGCTCAGCTTGTCTATCAATTTCCAACCAAGTTTACAATCAAGGTCAAGGAATATGATATTGTGGCCTACTATGTTTCTGGAGAAAGTCATTATCCAATCCTTGCAAGCGGTCAGCTTGAGACCAGTGCGGTAAGTTTGGTGAGTCTGCCAGAAACTTATATATCAGTTCTCTTTAATAACAGCGAACAAATCAAAGCCTTTACGTCAGAACTTGCTCAAATTAGTCCAGAACTCAAGGCGGCTATCCAGAAGGTGGAATTAGCCCCAAGCAAGGTTACATCAGATTTAATTCGATTGACGATGAATGATTCGGACGAGGTCTTGGTTCCCCTTTCTGAAATGAGTAAGAAATTGCCTTATTATAGTAAGATTAAGCCACAATTGTCAGAACCGAGTGTGATTGACATGGAAGCTGGAATTTACAGTTACACTGTGGCGGATAAATTAATTATGGAGGCTGAGGAAAAAGCCAAACAAGAGGCTAAGGAAGCTGAGAAGAAACAAAAAGAGGAAGAGAAGAAAAGACTGGAAGAACAGCAGAATAAATTGGAAGAAGAGAAGAAAAAATTGGAGGAAGAGAGCAATAGAAATCAAACAAGTCAGCGTTCATCGCGTCGCTAGGTTTAGCTTTTCTTCTATCAGCTCTTTAGTGACCATGTTTTTACTTGACAAGTGCTAGTAGAAATAATAGAATAGTAAAAAACCTTTAAAGCAGTCCAGAGAGGCAGCTAAGGTTAGACGGTGAAAGGGTGGAGACTACCCATTTTTCGTGGAACCTTGCTGTTGGCAGGTTCCTTTTTTCGTGGCTTCTTGTGGCCATACTCTCTCACTAGCAAAGGTAAAAGGAGAAACCTATGCGAGAACATCGTCCAGTTATTGCTCTTGATTTTCCTAGTTTTGAGGCGGTCAAGGAATTTTTAGCTCTTTTCCCAGCAGAAGAAAGCCTTTATCTAAAGGTAGGGATGGAACTTTATTACGCAACGGGGCCTGAGATTGTGTCATACTTGAAAGGCTTGGGGCATAGCGTCTTTCTTGATCTTAAACTTCATGACATTCCCAATACAGTCAAATCAGCTATGAAGGTCCTGTCTCAGCTTGGTGTGGATATGACCAATGTTCATGCTGCTGGAGGTGTAGAGATGATGAAGGCGGCGCGTGAAGGTCTTGGAAACCAAGCCAAATTGATCGCTGTAACGCAGCTGACATCAACGTCAGAAGCCCAGATGCAGGAGTTTCAAAATATCCAAACCAGCCTGCAGGAGTCTGTGATTCATTATGCTAAGAAGACAGCTGAAGCGGGCTTGGATGGTGTCGTTTGCTCGGCTCAGGAAGTGGAACTCATCAAGCAGGCCACCAATCCAGATTTTATCTGTCTGACACCGGGCATTCGTCCTGCAGGTACTGCAGTAGGAGATCAAAAACGCGTCATGACGCCAGCAGATGCCTATCAAATCGGCAGTGACTATATCGTAGTGGGACGTCCCATTACCCAAGCTGAGGATCCTGTTGCAGCTTACCATGTCATCAAGGATGAATGGACACAGGACTGGAATTAAAGAACTAGATTAGAAAAATAAAAGGAGAATACCATGACACTTGCTAAAGATATCGCTAGCCACCTCTTGAAAATTCAAGCCGTTTACCTCAAACCAGAGGAGCCTTTCACTTGGGCATCTGGTATCAAGTCACCGATTTATACTGATAATCGTGTGACACTAGCCTATCCAGAAACTCGTACCCTCATTGAAAATGGCTTTGTGGAAGCTATCAAAGAAGCCTTTCCAGAGGTAGAAGTCATTGCAGGAACTGCAACAGCAGGGATTCCACACGGAGCTATTATTGCTGATAAGATGAATCTGCCATTTGCCTATATTCGTAGCAAACCAAAAGACCACGGTGCTGGTAATCAAATAGAAGGCCGTGTAGCTCAAGGTCAAAAAATGGTAGTGGTTGAAGATCTTATTTCAACAGGTGGTTCTGTTCTTGAAGCAGTAGCAGCAGCCAAGCGAGAAGGAGCAGATGTGCTTGGAGTTGTAGCGATTTTCAGCTACCAATTGCCAAAAGCAGATAAGAACTTCTCCGATGCAGGTGTCAAACTTGTGACGCTTTCTAACTACAGTGAATTGATTCATCTAGCCCAAGAAGAAGGCTATATCACACCAGAAGGTCTCGACCTTCTAAAACGATTTAAAGAAGACCAAGAAAATTGGCAAAGATAGAAATTTTGAGGTTTGAAAGAAATACCATGCCTCTTTTTCGCTTTTATGGTAGAATTATGTTGATAATGACTTTACGAAATAACAAGTGTAAGTAAAGAAGGTTTTTGTGGAGATTGATAATCGTAGTATTCGTTTAGGAGATGAATTAAAGAAATAAAACTTGGGAGTAAGATTAAGATTGCTGCTGCAACTTTTTCGATGTTTGCCTTTAACAGCTAAAAGAAGAGCTCAAAATGATTGATGAGTTGAAGTTTGTCTTGACCAATCTAACCTTTGTGACTGATGAAACGAGAGTTGGATATCGTGAATAAACGATTCCAAAAAAGAACGAGAGCAGTCTATTTCTGGAGGGCGTTATGAACTGAAGCTGATGAATGAACTAACTCAAAAAGTAATCGCTAGAGAATGTGCAGAGTGGATTAGGGAAAAGGCTCGTTTTAAATCTATCAATATTGAAATCGATTAGATACCAAATGGTATGCGAATAGAAACGGGTGATGATACTGTCACTGTGGATTGCTTCAAAAACTTTGATCGAAAAGATTTGGGATATGATGCTTCTTTATTTAAAACTACACGGAATATCTACCATGCTCCATTAAGTTTATCTTACCTAGATGAGTTTGATAGTCTTTTATAGAATGATGAATATTTTCGTGATGTGACAGAAGAGTTCTTAGGAACTCTTAATTTAGCACATAAAGAGCATTCTCCAGAGTTTCTTTATTATGTTATGATTTACAACTTATTTAGTGAGTTTCTTGATGATATCAATGATAATTATATTCCAAATGAACATGTTTCCTATAAAAATACCAAGCTTTAGAATTTTTTATGTGATTTTCAACAAGATACTGTAAAATCAATTATTTCAAAGTTAGAGAAGCAAGCTCAACGTCTTAAGAAACAAATGTATACAGAAAAATCGATGAGAAAGCAGATGGAAGTTAAGAAAGACTATTAGGTAGTTCTCAAACAGATTACTATAGGCAAGTAAACAGAAGCCATTATAAGAAAGGGCAAATATGACTACAGAACAACACAAAGGGGAACATACCAGCCTCGATCTTTTAAAAGTAGGTTCAAAAGATATTTTTACAGACAATATTTCTAAAATTGCTCAAATTTTTCCTGAAGTTGTAACCGAAACAAGAGATGCAAATGGAAGACTTCGTCCTGCGATTGACTTTGAGAAGCTTAAACAGTTTTTATCAGAGGAAATTGTGGATGGTCAAGAATCCTATGAGTTTACTTGGGTTGGAAAGCGTGAAGCTATTGCAGAAGCTGGGCGACTAACTACCAAAACCTTAAGACCAGATCTTGATGAAAGTGTTGACTTTGAAAACAGTGAAAATATCTTTATTACTGGGGATAATTTAGAAGTCTTGAAAATCTTACAAGAATCCTATCTAGGAAAAATCGATATGATTTATATCGATCCACCCTATAATACTGGAAAAGACTTTGTATACTCTGATAAGTTCCAAAAAACAGATGAAGAGTTGAAGGAAGATATGGAACTTTTGGATGAAGAAGGACGCCAGGTCGTTGGGCTTACCAAAAATGAAAAAACTTCGGCTCGTTACCACTCAGACTGGCTCAATATGATGTATCCACGTCTCCGTCTAGCACGTAATCTCCTCAAGGATTCAGGTGTTATTTTTATCTCTATTGATGATAATGAACAAGCTAATCTGAAAGCTATCTGTGATGAGATATTTGGTGAAGAAAGTTATATTGGTGAAGCTATTTGGAAACGAAAGGTTTTTGATAATAATGATCACCTGCCTTCTCTTCATGAGTACGTAACAATATATTCTAAGGGTGAAAATGATAAATTTGATTTTAATCTTTTACCGAGAAGTGAGAAACAATTAGCACAATATAATCTTGATGATGGGGATGGAAAAGGGAAGTATAAATTAGAAAAACTAACAGCACCAACAGCTGGAGGTAGGTATTCAGTAGCAACAGACTTCATTATTGTTAATCCTAAAACGGGACAAGAGTATAGATCTAATACGGGGAATTGGCGATTTGGTAAAGAAACTATTAAAGAAATGATCAATCGTGAAGAAATTAATTTTGATAGTAGTCTTCCTAGATACAAATTATATCTAAATAAAGTTAAGGAAGGCGTCGCGCCAAATTCCTTCTGGGATGAACTGGAAAAGAATTTACACGCTGCAAAACAAATTCAGGAGTTATTTGGTATAAAAATGTTCGATACTCCGAAGCCGACTGGATTGATTAAACATATTTTAACAATATCAACAAAAAAAGATTCTGTTATCCTCGATTTCTTCGGTGGTTCTGGTACTACAGCTGATGCAGTCATGCAACTGAATGCTGAAGATGGTGGAAATCGTAAGTTTATCCTGTGTACGTTGGATGAGGAAGTAGCTGATAAGTCTGCTGCTAAAGAAGCAGGTTATGAAACCATTGACCAAATTTCACGTGAGCGGATTCGTCGTGCTGCTGCCAAGATTCAGGAGGAGCATCCAGAGTTGGTTGGCAAGCAAGATTTTGGCTTCAAAGCCTATAAGTTAGATTCTTCTAACTTCAAAGATGTTTCAGCTCGACCTGACCAATTTATCCAAGGAGAACTCTTTGATAGTGTATCTAATATCAAGGAAGGACGTACTGGCCTCGACTTACTTTTCCAAGTTATGCTGACATGGGGAATGGAACTGTCACTAGCCATTGATTTGGAGAAAGTAGCAGGAGCGGAAGTCTATGACGTAGATCAAGGATCACTCATGGCTTGTTTTGAAGATGAAATCTCTGAAGAAGTTATCCGTCACATCGCTCAAGCACAACCACTCCGTGCCGTTTTCCGTGATAGCTCATTTGCCAATTCATCAGATAAGATTAACGTAAGTGAAATCTTCAAAGAATTATCACCTAATACGAAAGTGAAGGTGGTGTAGAGTGGGCGAAATTCGAGATTTTAAAGATAGAGATATCGACTATGAAATTAATTTAAAATGTAACTCAATCGATACTGTAAGGGCTGCTAGAATTAATACGAGTAAAAGACTTTATGAATATGCTGAAAAATGGGAATTGATTTTTTTAGCAATGAGTTTAGTTTCAACAGGCTTATTAGTGTATGCGCTAATTAATCCTGAGAATAAAGAAAGATTGGCATTATCAGCTTTGTTTTCCATATATTCTCTGCTCGTGCAGAATTTTGTTGCTAAGTTAAACTATAATGAGAGAGCACTGAAATTACATCATCACCAGCTAGAATTAGAAGATTTTTTACTTGAGTTGAAATCAATTATTTTTCAAAAAAAGCTTAATGAAGACGAGAAAAAAGAGAAATACCAACAGGTAATGTTCAAATATCAAATTAGCCTACGTGGGAATGAAAATCATTCAGATTATGATCATAAGTATGCTAAAAAGTATCAGAAGCAAAAATATAATCAAGGTAATTCTCAATCTGATATGGATAAAGTAACAGAAGGGACAACTGAGGAGGATAAGAAAAAGTGTTGGCTGATAAGTCACTTTCTCTGTATTGAGGAATTTATCAAGAGACATGATTTTAGTTGGAATAAATTTCTCATTTGGTTTCAATATATTCTAATTCCTTCAGTCTTTATCTGGTATTTGCTTTTATCTTGATATAGCATGAAATTAAAAAGAAGAAATAATATGAAACTACAATTTAAAAAACAACCATTCCAGTTGGATGCGGTTAGTGCAATTGCAGATATATTTCAAGGGCAGGACAAACAAACTGGAATCAGGTATATGGCTGATCCAGGTCGTCAAAAGTCAGATGAA
Source organism: Streptococcus sp. OH4692_COT-348 (assembly GCF_003859975.1). Lineage (GTDB taxonomy): Bacteria > Bacillota > Bacilli > Lactobacillales > Streptococcaceae > Streptococcus. Next base: position 77,727 of record NZ_RQZB01000006.1, on the reverse strand, counting down.
GTGGATTTGGTATTGGATGCTTATCGAAATGCTCCTATCCGATTGGAACAGGAAGCTATTCGACGGAATGTTCATGTCGTACAGACTCGTTTTGGTTTACGACCTTCTGACAGTTTGTCGGTCGATATGGTTGCAGGTCGTCCAGCCTACAATTTCTCTATAGAAATGGAGACAGGGACGGGGAAAACCTATACCTATATCCGTACCATTATGGAGTTAAATAAACGCTATGGCTGGCTCAAGTTTGTCATTGTTGTTCCAAGTGTCGCCATACGTGAGGGAGTTCTTAAGTCTTTAGAAATCATGAAAACTCATTTTCAGGATGAGTATGAGAAACAGCCTAGATATTTTGTTTATGATTCTTCACGTTTAGGAGATTTGGATAGTTTTGCTAACTCATCGGATCTTCAAATCATGGTCATCAACTCCCAGGCTTTTAATACAAAAGGGAAAGTTGCGAATCGCATTCATGAAGAGCAGGAAAGTTTTCGTTGGCGTCGCCCAATTGATGTATTAGCAGCCATGAACCCAATCATGATTATTGATGAGCCCCAGTCTGTTGAAGGTAAGCAGACCAAAGAACGACTAAAAGACTTTAAGCCTCTCTTTACTCTTCGCTACTCAGCTACTCATAAAGAAAAGCATGATATGGTTTATCGACTGGATGCAATGGATGCCTATAACCAAAAATTGGTTAAGAAGATTGAGGTGAAGGCTATCGAACAAGCTGGAACGACTGGGACGCATGGTTATCTCTATTTACAGGAAATTATTCCTCAAAAAACAGGAGCTCCAAAGGCTAAGATTGAGTTTGAGGTAAGAACTCAGTCGGGAGTGAAACGTAAAACAAGAATCGTTGAAGAACTTTTTGATTTATATTCTGAATCTGGTAATCTGGCTTCCTATCAAGGTATGACATTGAGTCAATTTAACGCAAGAGACAATAAAATCCAGGTCGGTGCAACGCAGGACTTATATGTTGGAGAGGTCATGGGTGAATTAGATGAGTCTAGTATGCGAAGAATCCAAATTCGTGAGACCATTAAGAGCCACCTAGAGAAGGAAAGTAGACTATATAGTCGTGGAATCAAAGTACTTTCTCTATTTTTCATTGACGAGGTTGCAAAATATAAGCAATACGATTCTCAAAATAATCCTTACAACGGAGATTATGCTCAAATCTTTGAAGAAGAATATGTAAGTCAAGTTAGACAGTTCTTACGTACTCAAGAACCTTCTAAATATTATCGTTATTTGGAATCTCACATTGATGCTAATGCAGTCCATGCGGGTTACTTTTCAGTCGATAAAGTGAAAAAGTCAGATAAGACGGTATTTGTGGATTACAAATCTGCCAGTGAGAAGAAAAGCAATTCATCAAACGATAAAGATGCCTATGATTTGATTATGAAAGATAAGGAACGTTTGTTGAGTTTTGAGGAACCGGTACGCTTTCTATTCTCGCATTCAGCCTTAAAAGAAGGTTGGGATAATCCCAATGTTTTCCAAATCTGTACTCTCAAGCAGTCTTCAGTAGAGACTCGAAAACGACAAGAAATTGGTCGTGGGATGCGTTTAGCAGTGGATCAAGATGGTGTGCGTCAAGATAAGGAACTTTTAAAAAGTGAAGTCCATGAGATTAACAAATTGACTATCATTGCAAATGAAAGCTATGATCAATTTGCGCGTGGATTACAAGCAGAGCTGAAAGAGCTGTTAGCTGATCGTCCTGTAAAAGTCGATGTTGCCTTATTTGAAAATAAAGTAATGCAAAACGGTGTAGGGGAAAAGATTAGAATCACTAGAGAACAGGCAGAGTCCATTCAGTATGATTTAATTATTCAGGGTTATATTGATAAGAAAGGTCAACTTACTGAAAAATATTTTACTGCCAAGGAAAACAATCAATTGAATTTATCAGATACACTTCCGGGATATGAGAAACAAGTTGTTGAAGTCCTAGAAAGTATTTACCAACCTGGAAAATATGAGATCGAAAATGCAAATAATACAACAGTGCAGTTCTCTAAGGAAATAAATAAAGAAAATATCGCTCGAAAAGAGTTCTTATCACTTTGGAATCAGATTAATCGTAAAACAGCTTATCAAGTTACTTTTGATGATACTGAGCTAATAGAGCAGTCTGTTGCTTATATTAATGAGAAGCTAGTGGTTAGCCAACCAGTGTACAATATTACGCAAGCCAGTGCAGTTCAAATGACAAAAGAAGGTTTGGAACTAGATGTGGGAGAAAATGCTCGTTCTCAGGAATATGTCGAAAATAGTCAAATTACAACTCAGTATGATTTGTTAGGAGAAGTAGCAGATCCTACGGGTCTAACCCGTAAGGTAGTAGCAGAAATTCTGAGTAAGATTCAAGTTGATAAGTTTGAAAAGTTCAAACAAAACCCAGAAGAATTTATTTTAAAAGTATCGAAGTTGATTAATGAACAAAAAGCAGCTCAAATTATCAAGCATATTCAATACAATATTTTAGAAGATGAATATGGTATGGATTTATTCTATGATAATGCAGAAACTGCGAAACTTTCAGATGAGCATTTACTAGAATCGAAAAAAGGTATTTATAACTATGTAAAGGTTGATTCAGATATCGAGCGTAAGTTTAAAGAATCCTTGGAACAGTATGAAGATGTTCGTGTGTATGTGAAACTACCTGGAAAATTTCGTATTTCTACACCTCTTGGTGATTACAACCCTGACTGGGCAATAGCCTTTCGTGAAGGAAGTGTGAAACATATTTACTTTGTGGCAGAGACTAAAGGATCGATGTCTAGTCTTCAGCTGAAACAATCTGAAAAAGAAAAGATCGAGTGTGCAAAAGTGCATTTTAGAGCATTAATTGAAGCTGGTCTGATTAGTGATCAATATATTTATGGCGTTGTTTCTAGTTATGAAGAGTTGCTGGGCTTAGTGAAATAGTATGATGATTTCTCGATAATAATTTACTATGTGAAAGTATTTTGTTCAATAATTCCAATAGTAGTTTTATTAGATAGATTATAAAACATAGAAAATCAGGTAGTCGCTAGGATTACCTGATTTCTTTTTGTGATTTCATTGAGTATTAGTCAACTTTTCCACCTTCAACAACTAGATCATCTGCTTTAGCAGCGTCACCGTAGGTTGGGTGAAGTGTTTTTTCATAGGCCTTGTGGAAGAAGTTTTCCTTACCTAATTTTTCAATATCTTTATTGATGAAGTCTAGCAATTCTTGGTTGTCTTTTTGAACTGCTGCCGCAATGGTATCTGGCTTACCAAGAGAAGTAATTCCTACTTCAAATCCTTTGTTTTCAAGCGCCCAAGCTAGGACTTCCGTATTGTCTGTAGAGAAGGCATCTCCACGTCCGTCAAGAAGGGCTTGGTAGGCATCGCTATATTGGTCATATTTTTGGAGTTTGATTTCTGGATGATTCTTTTCAAAATAAGTCTCAGCAGTCGTTCCTTTTGTGACAATCAAGGTTTTACCTTCAAGTTGTTTGACGTCTGTAATGAGACCAGTCTTAGGTGATACGACACCCAGAGAAACTTTCATATATGGAAGGGCAAAATCAACTTGTTTCTTGCGTTCGTCAGTCACTGTAAAGTTGGCAAGGGTAATATCCACCTTGTTTGAAATCAAGTATTCAGCGCGGTTGGCAGCATCGACTGAAACGTATTTAACCTTGACACCAAGGTCTTGGGCCAGTTGGTTCCCCAATTCGATATCGTAACCTTGGTAAGAACCGTCATTGTCAACGTAACCAAATGGTTTCTTGTCTCCAAATACGGCGATTCGTAGTTCACCGCTTTTTTTGATTTCATCGATTGTGCGAGCCTTGGCAGTGGTTTTACCTGACGATGCACCAGCATTTCCACCTGAGCTACAAGCTGTGATAAAGATAAGGGCAAAGGCAAGTGCCAAAACAGTTAAGAGTGGTTTGAATAATTTCATAAGAATCTCCTTTATAGGTATGAGCCAAATTGGCTAAAGTCAAAGACGTTTAAAAATTCCTGGGCTCGTTTGGTTTGCGGATTGGTAAAGAAGGCTTGAGCCGTTCCTTCTTCAGCAATTTTCCCTTGGTCGAGGAAGATAATCCGATCGGCAATTGCTTGGGCAAACTGCATTTCATGGGTTACTAAAATCATGGTACGGCCTTCTTGAGCCAAATCATTGATGAGTTCCAGAACCTCACGCACCATTTCTGGATCCAGCGAAGCAGTCACTTCGTCAAAGAGGATAATTTCTGGATGCATGAGCAGGGCACGGACAATTGCAACTCGTTGCTTCTGTCCACCAGACAATTGACGGGCAAAGCTATGTTGTTTATCCAGCAATCCAACACGTTCTAGTAGTTGCAATGCTTCCTCCGTTACTTCCTTCTTGTCTCTTCCCTGAGCCTTGATAGGGCCTAGGATGAGGTTTTGTAGGACATCCAGATGGGGAAAGAGTTCATAGCTTTGAAAGACCATGCCAATCTTTTGGCGAACTAGGTGAAAATCTTTTTTATTTTCAACGATAGACTGACCGTCCAGAAGAATATCTCCACCTTGAATACTTTCTAAGCCATTGAGGCAACGAAGGAGGGTACTTTTCCCACAACCAGATGGCCCTAGAATAACGACAACTTCCCCTTTATTGATTTGTAGGGATAGACCTTGGAGGATGGGATTGTCTCCGAAGGATTTTTTTAGTTCCTTGATTTCTAAGATAGTTTCAGACATTTAGTTCCTCCAATGTTTTTCTAAGTGAGTGGATAGTTTGGAAATAGGAAAGCAAACTGCGAAATACAAGACCAGAATGGTTCCATAAATCCAGAAGGAAGCAGTTGGGATAGTCAGGCGATTGCTATCAATGATTTGTTGTCCAACCTTGGTAACTTCAACAACCCCAATCAGGACAACCAAGGAAGTTGTTTTAATCATCCGAGTAACAAGATTAATAGCTTGTGGAAGTAATCTTCTCAAGACTTGCGGGATGATGATGTAGTAGTAAAGTTGAATATTGGTCAAGCCCAGTGCTTGTCCACTTTCAAACTGATGCTTAGGGAGGGAAGTGATAGCTCCACGGACTAAGTCACCCATTTCAGCTGTTCCCCAGAGGGTAAAAACGATAATAGCAGAAGTCTCACCTGAGATATTGATATTAAAGTTTCGAGCCAAGCCAAAGTAAACGATGAAAAGTAGAACAAGCTGGGGCATGATACGGATAAATTCCAGATACAATCGTGTTAAAAATCGTACGATTCTAGAATGTGAGGTCATGATGATTCCCATGACTGTCCCGAACATCATGGATAAGAGGACAGACAGGATGGATATCCCAATCGTAACGCCCAGTCCCTGTATGATTCTCAGGAGATTATTTCCCTGAAAGAGTACTTGGATTCCCGAATCCTGCATGGCGGAGCCTCCTTTCTATCCAACTAAAGACCAGTGAGATGGGTAGTAGCATCATCAGATAAGCACCTACCAACATAGCCAGCGCAATGTCTGTTTCATAGTAGAGACCAATCAAGTCCTTGGCGACGTACATGAGGTCGGCCAAAGCCACTGCTGAGAAAACAGAGGTTTCCTTGATCAGGAAAATGACATTGGCACTAAAAGACGGTAGGGCCACCGCTGTTGCTTGCGGAAGAACCACATAGCGAAAGACCTGTACAGGTGTCAGACCGATTGCTAATCCAATCTCCTGCTGGGTTTGACTGACGGCTTCCAGCCCACTTCGGAAAGATTCTGCCATATAGGAGCCTCCTAAAAAGACAAGTCCCAGAGTAGCACAGACTTCTGAAGATAGGACAATCCCCATTCGGGGAAGACCGAAGTAGAGAAAGAAGAGTTGAATCAAAAGGGGCGTATTACGTGACAATTCAATGTAGGCTGTCGCTACTTGCGCCAGAACAGGAATTCGATAATGCCGGATGATACTAACGATTAAACCGAGCAGAAAGGATCCCAAAATTCCCCAAACTGCAATATGCAAGGTCAGAAAGAATGCCTTTTGATATAGTGGTAGATATTGTTCAACAATGGACCAATCCAAAAATAAAACCTCCCATCTAGAAATAATACAGTTATTGTAGCACTTAAAATCTCCTTTGAATAATATGTATTTTTTATTGCTGTTATAGGGATTTTTTATCATAGTCCTAGAATTTCTGAAATTTTCAAACAAAATATTTGAAAAATTTTGAAAAAAGAGTTAAGATATTTTTGTAATATACAAAGTAAACGCTTACTTATTAAGGAGGGCATTTTATGTCATATAAAACAAGCAATGCAGAAGGTCATGTAGATTTCATCAATACCTATGATTTGGAGCCAATGGCGCAACAAGTTATTCCTAAAGCAGCATTTGGCTATATTGCTAGTGGTGCGGAAGATACTTTCACTTTAAGAGAGAATATCCGTGCCTTTAACCACAAACTCATCGTTCCTCATACGCTTTGTGATGTTGAAAATCCAAGTACAGAGATTGAATTTGCAGGTGAAAAATTGTCTTCACCAATCATTATGGCGCCTGTTGCAGCTCATAAATTAGCAAACGAACAGGGTGAAGTGGCGACTGCGCGTGGTGTGCATGAGTTTGGGTCTCTTTATACAACTAGCTCTTACTCTACTGTCGATCTTCCAGAAATTACAGAAGCCCTTCAAGGGACACCTCACTGGTTCCAATTTTACTTTAGTAAGGATGACGGTATCAACCGCCATATCATGGACCGTGTGAAGGCTGAAGGTTATAAAGCGATTGTCTTGACAGCAGATGCGACTGTAGGAGGCAATCGTGAGGTGGACAAGCGTAATGGTTTTGTCTTCCCAGTTGGCATGCCGATTGTTGAGGAATATCTACCAGAAGGTGCTGGTAAATCAATGGACTTTGTTTACAAATCAGCTAAACAACGTTTGTCTCCACGTGATGTAGAATTTATCGCTGAATACTCAGGACTTCCTGTTTATGTCAAGGGACCACAATGCCGTGAGGACGTTGAACGTTCGCTTGCTGCGGGAGCTTCTGGTATCTGGGTAACCAACCACGGTGGCCGCCAAATCGACGGTGGACCAGCTGCCTTTGACTCACTTCAAGAAGTAGCAGAAGCAGTTGACAAACGTGTGCCAATCGTCTTTGACTCAGGTATTCGTCGTGGTCAACACGTCTTTAAAGCCTTGGCTTCAGGAGCAGACTTGGTAGCTATTGGTCGCCCTGTCATCTATGGTTTGGCTCTCGGTGGTAGTGTTGGTGTACGTCAAGTCTTTGAACACTTGAATGCAGAATTGAAGACAGTTATGCAATTATCTGGAACTCAGACTATTGAAGATGTCAAACACTTCAAACTCCGTCACAACCCATACAACCCAACCTTCCCAGTTGACCCACGCGACTTAAAATTGTATTGATAAAAGAGATTGCCTCCACTTGATGTGGAGGTTTTTCTTCGTCTATAGGAAGAATAAATCACCATTAAAAACTATATAAATATATTTTCTAATCAAATATCTTGCTAGGGCTTTCATTTTTTGCTATACTGGTGCAGTAATTAAATAACAAAGACATTTGGGGTGCTTTAAGCTGAGATGATACCCATTGAACCTGATACAGTTAAGACTGGCGAAGGGAAATGTGAACAGTTTTTTTCGTATGGCGAAATGAACGATCGAATCTTGTAAGTCAACTCTAATTCTTGATTGTAATTGGAGTTTTTTTGTTTATATAAGCTGGATAGGCTTGTTTATACTCAATGAAAATCAAAGAGCAAACTAGGAAGCTAGCCGCAGGCTGTACTTGAGTACGGTAAGGCGAAGCTGACGTGGATTGAATTTGATTTTCGAAGAGTATTAGGTATCTCTCTGCAAATGCCCTCGATGTTCTTTAAAAGTATCAGGTGGAATTACGATTTTGCTTTGTATTTCTTGGTGTTTTATTAATTACTAATGAGTAAAGAGAGGAGAAGTAAATATGGAAACACAAGACTATGCATTTGAGCCAGGTTTGACTGTTGGAGAATTATTAAAAAGCAGTCAGAAGGATTGGCAGGCTGCAATCAATCATCGTTTTGTTCAGGAACTTTTTGCGGGGACAATTGAGAATAAGGTTTTAAAAGAATACCTAATTCAAGATTATCACTTCTTTGATGCCTTCTTATCCATGCTGGGTGCCTGCGTAGCTCACGCAGACCAACTTGAATCTAAGCTTCGTTTTGCCAAGCAACTAGGCTTTCTTGAAGCAGATGAAGACGGTTATTTCCAAAAGACTTTCAAAGAGTTAAAAGTATCTGAGAATGACTATCTGGAAGTGACCTTGCATCCTGTAACAAAAGCCTTTCAGGATTTAATGTATTCTGCTGTGTCATCATCAGATTATGCCCATCTTTTGGTCATGTTGGTCATTGCAGAAGGTCTCTATTTAGACTGGGGTTCTAAAGATTTGGCTCTACCTGAAGCCTATATTCATTCGGAATGGATCAATCTCCACAGAGGTCCTTTCTTTGCAGAGTGGGTTCAATTTCTGGTTGACGAACTCAATCGTGTTGGGAAAGGTCTAGAAGATTTGACAGAACTTCAGGAACGCTGGAATCAAGCGGTCGCTTTAGAATTAGCCTTTTTTGATATTGGTTATGACGCCTAGAGAAGATTTAGGATATTTACAAATTTGATGAGGTAAATTATTCAATGTAAATAAAAAAATTTCTTAACGAAAGATAGAGATAAATCGAAATCAGTAGATCGTATAAAGTGAAAAGGAAGGATTTCAATATGACAAGTTTAAAATTATTAAAAGAAAAAGCACCTTTGGTCATTTGCATCACCAATGATGTAGTAAAAAATTTCACAGCAAATGGATTAGTAGCACTGGGTGCATCACCAGCCATGAGTGAGTTTCCAGCAGATTTAGAGGATTTGTTAAAGTATGCTGGTGGTTTATTAATAAACATAGGAACATTGACAGATGAAAATTGGAAATTATACCAAGCTGCTCTGAAAATTGCAGAGAAATATAATGTCCCAGCAGTTTTAGATCCGGTAGCCTGTGGAGCAGGAGAATATAGAAAAAAAGTAGCAGATGATCTAATTAACAATTACAAACTAGCTGCGATAAGGGGAAATGCTGGAGAGATAGCCTCTTTAGTAGGGATAAATGTGGCATCTAAAGGAGTAGATAGTGCAGGCGTAGATAATATTGACGAAATTGCTCTAGCAGCAAATGAGAAGTTCAATATCCCTATAATAGTAACAGGTGAAGTGGATGCTATAGCGGTAAATGGAGAAGTGGTAACGATTCATAATGGTAGTGCCATGATGCCAAAAGTTATTGGGACAGGATGCTTATTAGGTGCTGTAGTAGCAAGCTTTATCGGACTAGAAAAAAGTCAAGAATTGAAATCATTAGAAACAGCAATGTTGGTTTACAATATCGCTGGAGAAATGGCAGAAAAACGTCCAAATGGACATTTGCCAGGGACATTTAAAGTTGAATTTATAAATGCCTTATATGAGATTACGGATGAAGATGTAAAGGAATTCAAAAGAGTGAAGTAAGATGTTTCATAAAGAATTACTAAAATTATATTTTATTTGTGGAACGACTACTTGCCAAGGTAAAGATCTATATACAGTCGTTGAGGAAGCCCTAAAAGGTGGTATAACCTTATTTCAATTTCGAGAAAAAGGTGAGGGAGCCCTAGAAGGTAAAGAAAAAGTTGAATTAGCAATTAAACTACAGGATCTTTGTAAAAAATACAATGTTCCGTTTGTTGTTAATGATGATATTGATTTGGCGATGGAAATTGACGCTGATGGCGTACATGTAGGACAAGATGACCTTGGAGTTGATGAAATTAGAAAATTGATGCCAGATAAAATAATTGGTCTTTCTATAAAAAACGAGGAAGAATTTCAACAATCAAAAGTTGAATATGTAGATTATGTTGGTGTTGGTCCTGTATTTGATACCCAGTCAAAAGATGATGCTGGTGGTGCTATAGGTTATGAAGGTCTTAAATTGATGAGAAAACTATTGCCACAAGTGCCCTTAGTTGCAATTGGTGGGATACGGACGAAACATATTAAAGACATTATGAAGACCAATGTTGACGGTGTTTCAATCATTTCAGCAATATCGTATGCAAAAAATATAGAAAAAACTGTTCGAGAAATGAGTGAACAATAGGTATCGATCTAACCAAAGAAAGATCTGCTGTCTTTGTGAGTGCAAGTCTGTATTTCCAGTTCAATTTCTTGAACTGAAAAAATCGTTTGTTATAATAGTTATATAATTAAATAATAAAGACATTTGGGGTGCTTTAGGCTGAGATGATACCCATTGAACCTGATACAGTTAAGACTGGCGAAGGGAAATGTGAATAGTTTTTTCTTGAGAAAGAAAAAACCATCTAATTTTGTAAGCGAAACTCTAATTCTTGTGTGTAATTAGAGTTTTTTGTTTTTACTAGATAGACTAGATGCAGAGTATGATGGTAGTATCTCTTAAATGCCCAATTGTCTAAAAGGAGTTTTTATGTTTGAAAAATGGCGTTTAAAAGATGTTATCTTACTTGCTTTCTTGTCTATCTTTTTTGGTGGCGTTTTTGTGGGATCGGGCTATCTGTTTGATATCCTCACTCTGATTTTAGCCCCTCTTGGTTTACAGGCTTTTGCCAATGAAATCCTCTTTGGTCTCTGGTGTATGGCTGCGCCCATTGCGGCCATCTTTGTTCCAAGAGTCGGAAGCGCAACGATTGGAGAAGTGCTAGCTGCGCTTGCTGAAGTCCTTTATGGTAGCCAATTCGGTCTAGGTGCCCTTTTGTCTGGCTTGGTTCAAGGTTTGGGAAGTGAACTTGGTTTTATCGTAACCAAGAATCGCTATGAAAGTTGGCTCTCTCTAACTGCCAATAGTATTGGGATTACGCTTGTTAGCTTTGTCTATGAATACATTAAGTTAGGTTACTACGCCTTCTCCCTTCCTTTTGTCCTTTCCTTGCTTGTGGTGCGCTTTATTTCCGTCTTTTTCTTCTGTACCATCTTGGTTCGTGCCATTGTCAAACTTTACCATCAGTTTTCAGCCGGGGGTAAAGCATAGATGGGGGTGGAATTGAAGGGGATTGCCTATCCCTCTTTCACAAAGCCGATTGATTTTACATTTCAGTCCCAAGCCTTTACGTTATTGGTTGGAAAAAGTGGTTCGGGTAAATCAACCCTCTTTCAAATTATTGCTCAAGTCAGTTCTCTTCCCTATAGTGGTCAAGTCCTGATAGATGGGAGTGAGATCAGTCAGCTTTCTATCGTGGAACGTGTCCAGACGGTTGGTATTCTCTTTCAAAATCCCAATCATCAATTTACCATGGAGAACTTGTTTGAGGAGCTGGTTTTCACCTTAGAAAATATTGCCTACCCAATCCAAGAGATTGAGTCTAAAATAGCAGAAGTTGTAGAGAAATGTAGAAGTCAAAAAATTCTCCACCGTCCGATTCACCAATTATCCGGTGGAGAAAAACAGAAAGCGGCCTTAGCAGTACTTTTTGCCATGAATCCAAGAGTCTATCTTTTAGACGAGCCCTTTGCATCTATTGATCGAAAAAGCCGCCTTGAAATATTAGGAATTTTAAAGGAACTGGTTCAAGCAGGCAAGACTATTATTCTTTGTGATCATGATTTGTCTGACTATGAAGCCTATATCGACCATATGGTGGAGCTAAGAGATGGAGAACTAAAGGAATTATTCAAAATTCCTTCCTCTGAAACGAGACAAGTTTTTTCAAAGGAAGTCGATTTTGGTTCAAATCTTCTTCATATGGATAAAATGACCTGTGTCCTGAATGATAGTCCCCTCTTTTCCATTGCTGATTTTACATTCTATGAAGGAATTTCCTGTATCTTAGGTGATAATGGTGTTGGAAAATCAACCCTTTTTCGCTCCATTCTACAGTTTCAGAAGTATAAAGGGCGCATTACGTGGAGGGGGGCAGTCCTGAAAAAGAAAAAGAGTTTGTATCGTGACCTAACGGGTGTTGTTCAGGAAGCTGAGAAGCAGTTTATCCGAGTCAGTCTGCAAGAGGAACTTCAATTAGATGGACCTAATTTTGAAAGAAATCAGCGGATACTCCAAGCTTTACGATATTTTAATCTGGAGCAGGCACTCGATAAGAGCCCCTATCAATTAAGTGGTGGTCAGCAAAAGATGATTCAATTATTGACCATGCTGACGAGTAGAGCCACTGTAGTCTTGCTAGATGAACCTTTTGCAGGTTTAGATGATAGAGCATGTGATTATGTCTGTGAGTGGATAAAGGAGGATAGCCAGAAGGGACGTAGTTTTTTAGTGATTTCCCATCGTTTAGATCCTCTTGTGTCAATAGTTGATTACTGGGTTGAAATGACAGCTACAGGTTTAAAACATCTAAAAGAAGTGTCTATCTCAAGGCCTATAAAATCTCTTGGTATAGAAGATGAAAGGGAGGTGAGATAGTATGGTCAAAGTAGCAACTCAGACACCGATTATCAGTCTCTTCTTGCTGATTTTATCCTTGGAAACCTCCTTTGTTCCATCGGTTACTCTCAATTTATCGGTCGTCTTCTTTTGCATGGTCTATATGAGTTTTTACCGTAAGTTTCGTATGATGGTTTGGATGCTTTTATTAGCTATTCTACCAGCCTTTGCCAACTACTGGGCAGTTCATTTGCATGGTGATGCTTCTCAAGCAGTTATACTTGGAAGCAGGGCTTTTGTGACAGTTTGTATAGGAATTGTATTTATCTCAAGCATCTCACTAAAAGAGTTACTATTGTATTTATCCCAAAAGGGATTGTCACGTTCTTGGGCCTATGCCTTGCTAGTGGTTTTCAATGCTTTTCCTCTGATTCAGAAGGAAATTAAATCTTTAAAGGAGGCCTGTTTGTTACGTGGCCAAGAACTGCATTTTTGGTCTCCCTTGATTTACAGCAAGGTTCTGATGACAGTCTTTAGGTGGCGTCATCTTTATCTGAGAGCTCTGTCGGCGCATGGATATGACGAACATGCACAGTTGAAGAATAGCTATAGGACTTTTTATATTGCTAAAAAAACAAAATTAATCTACCTACTTATATTTTTAATTCTTCAAACCAGTTTATTTTTATAAAGGAGTTATTATGGAATTTACAGATATTGCAATGGAAATATCGAGGGAGTCCTGGCAGGCTTCCTTTAGGCACCCCTTTGTTTTGCAGTTACAAAAGGGAAATTTAGACCCGTCTATTTTCCGTTACTACTTGATACAGGATGCCTACTACTTAAATGCTTTTTCAAAAGCCTATGATATCTTGGCTGAAAAGACTTCCAACCAAGAGATGAAAAGACTCTTGAAACAAAATGCCCAGAGTCTAGTGGAGGGTGAGTTATTTATCCGCCAACAATTTTTCAAGGAATTGAAAATTAATGATGAGGAAATGGAGCGGCAACCAATTGCTCCAACCTGTTATCATTATGTTTCGCATATTTATCGACAATTTGAAGAAGCAAATCTAGCCATTGCTTTTGCGAGCTTACTTCCGTGTCCATGGTTGTACCATGATATAGGCAAGGAACTCAATCTTAATCCATCACCAAATCCTCTCTACCAACAATGGATTGAAACTTATATTACGGATGAGTTGGAGCAGCAAATCAGAGAGGAAGGGGCTCTGGTCAATCAACTCTATCGAGAAAGTGACGAGACAGACAAGAAAAAAATGCTAGATGCCTTCCACATTAGTGTTCATATGGAAGCTAAATTTTGGGAAATGGCCTACCAACACCAAACCTGGAAGAGCGATTTACAGTCTTTAGAAAAAGGAGAATAATAAACATGAGAAAGCACCAATTACAAGTTCATAAATTAACCATTTTATCTATGATGATTGCCCTTGATGTAGTCCTTACGCCTATCTTTCGGATTGAGGGAATGGCACCGATGTCCAGTGTAGTTAATATTCTAGCAGGAATCATGATGGGACCTGTGTATGCCTTGGCTATGGCTACAGTGACAGCCTTTATCCGTATGACGACTCAAGGGATTCCGCCTTTAGCTCTCACAGGAGCGACTTTTGGAGCCCTTCTAGCAGGTCTCTTTTATAAGTACGGTCGAAAATTCCATTATTCTGCTCTAGGAGAGATTTTGGGAACAGGTATTATCGGTTCTATTGTTTCCTATCCTGTTATGGTACTCTTTACAGGATCGGCTGCTAAGCTTAGCTGGTTTATCTACACTCCTCGATTTTTCGGAGCAACCCTAATCGGTACAGCGATTTCCTTTATTGCCTTTCGATTTTTAATCAAGCAGGAATTCTTTAAAAAAGTGCAGGGATATTTCTTTGATGAAAGGATAAACTGATGCAGGAATTGACAAATCCTTTTCCTCTGGGAACGACTTCCCTCATTCACTGCATTACCAATGAGATTTCTTGTGAGATGCTAGCAAATGGGATTTTGGCTCTGGGATGCAAACCTGTCATGGCAGATGACCCTCGTGAGGTTCTTGATTTTACTAAGCAAAGCCAGGCACTCTTCATCAATTTGGGGCATTTGTCAGCTGAGAAGGAAAAAGCAATCCGTATGACAGCTTCTTATGCAGCTCAAGCTGGTCTCCCAATGGTAGTAGATGCGGTTGGCGTAACAGCTTCATCCATTCGTAAGAGCTTAGTTAAAGACCTTTTAGACTATAGACCTACGGTCCTTAAAGGAAACATGTCAGAAATTCGAAGTCTTGTTGGCTTAAAACATCACGGCGTTGGGGTCGATGCGAGTGCTAAAGATCAAGAAACTGAGGATTTGCTTCAAGTTTTGAAAGACTGGTGTCAGACCTATCCAGGTATGTCATTCTTAGTCACAGGCCCCAAGGACCTCATCGTTTCGAAGAATCAGGTCGCTGTACTGGGAAATGGCTGTGCAGAATTAGACTGTATAACAGGAACAGGAGACTTAGTTGGAGCCTTGACAGCTGTTTTTCTCAGCCAAGGAAAGACCGCATTTGAAGCTTCTTGCCTAGCAGTTTCTTATCTCAATATCTCTGCTGAGAGAATAGTTGTTCAAGGAATGGGATTGGAAGAATTTCGTTATCAAGTTCTCAATCAACTCTCTCTTCTAAAAAGAGATGAAAACTGGTTAGAAGCCATCAAAGGAGATGTTTATGAACAGAGAGGCGCTTAGACTGTATCTGGTAACCAATCGCTACCAAGATTCCGTGGAAAGCTTTCTTGAAAAGGTTGAGAGGGCTTGCCGTTCAGGGGTTACCATAGTCCAATTACGAGAAAAAAATCTCACAACCAATCAATATTATCAACTGGCAAAACAAGTCAAGGAAATAACAGATGCCTATCAGGTACCCCTGATCATCGATGATCGTTTGGATATCTGTCTTGCGGTTGATGCTGCTGGTCTGCATATCGGAGACGATGAACTACCAGTTTCGGTTGCCCGCAAAGTCCTAGGTCCTGAAAAAATCCTCGGTGTCACAGCTAAAACTGTAAAAAGAGCCATTGAGGCAGAAGAAGGAGGGGCGAATTATTTGGGGACAGGAGCCATTTTCCCGACTACGACCAAGGAAAATGCGCCTATCACCCTGATTTCAACCTTGAAAACAATTTGCCAAAGGGTTGCCATTCCAGTAGTTGCTATTGGCGGCTTGACATCAGAGAACATTGACCAACTTATCGGTACGGGTATAGCTGGTGTAGCTGTCGTACGTGATCTGATGCAAGCAGAAGATGTAGAGGCAAAAACGCAAGCCTTTTTAACAAAGTTGGATGATATTATTTTCTAATTAATACTCAATGAAAATTAAAGAGCAAACTAGGAAGATAGTCGCAGATTGCTCAAAGCACAGCTTTGAGGTTGCAGATAAAGCTGACGTAGTTTGAAGAGATTTTCGAAGACTATAAAAACTCTCTAATTCCCTTAAAGTGGGAACTAGAGAGTTTTTTTAATCTTTAAAGCTTGTATGGTTGACTGGGCCAGAACCATGACCGAGTTGAGGGGCGTCTTGGATGGCTTTCGTGATAAAGGCCTTGGCTTTATCGACTGCTTGATAGAGGGTTTTCCCCTTGGCTAGTTCAGCCGTAATCACTGCAGCAAAGGTACATCCAGTACCATGGGTGTGACAGGTTTGAATTCTTGGGCTTTCCCAGACAAATTGCTCATCCTTGGTAAAGAGGAAGTCTTTGGCACCACCTTCGAGATGCCCGCCTTTGATAACAACGGACTGAGGACCAAATTCTTTTAAAATCAGGCGACCGGCACGCTGCATGTCTTCAGGATCATGGATTGAAAAACCAACAATCTCTTCTGCCTCAGGAAGATTGGGTGTGATAATGCTTGCAAGGGGAAGCAGGTTTGTTTTTAGGTAGGTTCTGGCACTGGTATCAATCAGAGTGTCTCCACTCGTAGCGACCATAACAGGATCAAGGACGTAGGGACAATCCAGCTTTTTAAGATAGGGCTGGATGATTTCCATAATTTCAGTAGTTGCCAACATCCCAGTTTTTACAGCCTGAGGCTTGATATCAGAAAAGACACTGTCCAATTGGGCTTTCAACATTTGAGGAGAAACGTGCTCGATTAGCTGAACGCCTCTGGTATTTTGAGCGACAAGGCTGGTCACAACTGCCATTCCATAGACATCTCTAGCTTGGAATGATTTCAAATCAGCCATAATGCCAGCACCACCACTAGGGTCAGTCCCTGCAATGGTCAAAGCAACGGGTAAATAAGTCATCTAAAACCTCCCAACCAACTGAAGTTTGTATTCTTAAGAACAAGCTGGTCAGTTTTAGAAAGGCAATAGAAGACTGCTAGTCCCCATTATCATTTCCACTTCCATCAGCTAGCATTACCTAGATTGAGTCAAAGGGTCTAACAGTTGTTAATCTCAGCTTTACGCACCCCTAGTGGTTGTTTTCTTTTTTCTTTAGTATAGCATATTTTTATAGTTTATATAGTAAGATTTGACTGGAAATCCTTTATCATATGGTTAAACTTCAATTTTTCAAAGAAAAGATTAATTTCATAATTGACAAATGTAGATTTTGAGAGTATACTGATAATTGTAATTGACAAATGTAGATTTAGGAGGTGTGATGATGCAGATTTCAGATGCAGAATGGCAGGTCATGAAGATTATTTGGATGCAAGGAGAGCAGACCAGTACGGATTTGATCAGGGTTCTGGCGGAGCGGTTCGACTGGTCCAAGTCAACCATTCAAACTCTTTTGGCTCGTTTGGTTGAGAAAGAGTGTCTGACAAGGAAAAAAGAAGGCAAGTTCTTTGTCTATTCAGCCCTTTTAACTTTGGACCAAAGTCGGGATTTACTTGTCCAAGATATCAAGGACAAGGTTTGTTCCCGTAGGATTAAGAATTTGTTGGCTGATTTGATTACTGAATGTGATTTTACTCAGGCTGACTTGGAAGACTTGGAAGCTGTGATTTCAGAGAAGAAATCAAACGCTGTGAGAGAAGTAAGATGTAATTGTATGTAAAGGAGACGTCATGTTAAATAGTATTGTAACCATTATTTGTATTGCCCTTATCGCCTTTATCTGGTTCTGGTTTTTCAAAAAGCCTGAGAAATCTGGACAAAAGGCCCAGCAAAAAAAGGGCTACCAAGAGATTCGAGTGGAAGTCATGGGAGGCTATACGCCTGAGTTGATTATCCTCAAGAAATCAGTGCCAGCTCGTATTGTCTTTGACCGCAAGGATCCGTCACCCTGTCTGGATCAGATTGTTTTTCCAGACTTTGGTGTCCATGCGGACCTGCCAATGGGGGAAGAGTATGTAGTGGAAATCACGCCTGAGCAGGCTGGAGAGTTTGGCTTTGCTTGTGGTATGAACATGATGCACGGCAAGATGATTGTAGAATAGGAGAATGGTATGACTGAAATTGTGAAAGCAAGCTTAGAAAATGGTATTCAAAAAATCCGTATCCGAGCTGAGAAAGGCTATCATCCAGCCCATATCCAGCTTCAAAAGGGAATTCCAGCTGAGATTACCTTTCATCGCGCCACTCCTTCAAACTGTTATAAGGAAATTCTTTTTGAAGAAGAAGGCATCTTAGAACCAGTCGGCGTAGATGAGGATAAGGTCATTCGTTTTACACCTCAAGAATTAGGTCAACATGAATTTTCTTGTGGCATGAAGATGCAAAAGGGGAGTTATACCGTAGTTGAGAAGACTCGAAAATCTCTATCACTTTTACAGCGTTTTTGGATTACTAGTATCTTTACTGTGCCTCTTGTGATTCTCATGATTGGAATGTCGACAGGAGGAATTAGTCACCAAGTCATGCGTTGGGGCACCTTTCTAGCCACAACGCCGATTATGCTGGTGGCAGATGGTCCTTATATTCAAAGTGCTTGGGCTAGTTTTAAAAAGCACAATGCCAACATGGATACCTTGGTTGCTCTGGGAACCCTAGTAGCCTATTTCTATAGCCTAGTTGCTCTCTTTACTGGGCTCCCTGTCTACTTTGAAAGTGCTGGATTTATCCTTTTCTTCGTTCTTTTGGGAGCCGTTTTTGAGGAGAAAATGCGGAAAAATACTTCCCAAGCTGTGGAGAAATTGCTTGACTTGCAGGCTAAAATTGCAGAAGTCTTGCGTGAGGAAAGCTATGTTCAAGTTCCTTTGGAACAAGTCAAGGTAGGTGACCTAATTCGAGTGCGCCCAGGCGAGAAGATTGCTGTTGATGGTGTTGTAGTAGAAGGTGTCTCCAGTATTGATGAATCCATGGTGACGGGTGAGAGTCTTCCTGTGGACAAGACAGTTGGAGATACTGTGATTGGCTCAACCATCAATAATAGTGGAACACTTGTTTTTAGAGCAGAAAAAGTTGGTTCAGAGACTGTTTTGGCTCAGATTGTGGATTTTGTGAAGAAAGCTCAAACTAGTCGTGCGCCGATTCAGGATTTGACGGATAAAATTTCAGGGATTTTTGTCCCAGCAGTTGTCATTTTAGGGATTGTGACCTTTTGGGTTTGGTTTGTCTTGCTCAGGGATAGTGTAGTCGTGCTTGGAGCGAGCTTTGTGTCTTCGCTTCTCTATGGAGTAGCAGTTCTGATTATTGCCTGCCCTTGTGCCTTGGGACTTGCAACACCGACAGCCCTTATGGTGGGGACAGGTCGCAGTGCCAAGATGGGAGTTCTCCTCAAAAATGGAACGGTTCTACAGGAAATCCAAAAAATCCAAACTATTGTCTTTGATAAGACTGGAACTTTGACGGAAGGGAAACCTGTGGTCACAGATATCATCGGCGACGAAGTAGAAGTGCTTGGATTGGCAGCTTCCTTGGAAGAAGCTTCTCAACACCCACTGGCTGAGGCTATTGTTAAGCGAGCGACT
This sequence comes from Streptococcus sp. OH4692_COT-348, assembly GCF_003859975.1. GTDB lineage: Bacteria > Bacillota > Bacilli > Lactobacillales > Streptococcaceae > Streptococcus. The sequence goes on along the minus strand of NZ_RQZB01000006.1, from coordinate 58,391 downwards.
GAAACTGGACTTGAGCTTCACACTGTGGAAAATTTCCAAGCCTTGCACGGAAAAGGTGTTTCAGGGCAAATCAATGGAAAACAAGTTCTGCTTGGAAATGCTAAAATGCTGGATGGCATGAACATTTCTAGCACTTATCAAGAAAAACTAGAACAACTGGAAAAAGAAGCTAAGACAGTTGTGTTTTTGGCTGTGGACAATGAAATCAAAGGCTTGCTTGCTTTGCAAGATATTCCTAAGGAAAATGCCAAGCTTGCCATCAGTCAGTTGAAAAAACGAGGTCTTAAAACAGTCATGCTGACAGGAGACAATGCAGGTGTGGCACGTGCTATTGCAGATCAAATCGGAATCGAAGAGGTTATTGCAGGTGTCTTGCCAGAAGAAAAAGCTCATGAAATTCATAAGCTACAAGTGGCTGGCAAAGTAGCCTTTGTTGGTGATGGCATCAATGATGCTCCTGCCCTCAGTGTAGCGGAGGTGGGAATTGCTATGGGAGCTGGAACAGATATTGCCATCGAGTCAGCAGATTTGGTGTTGACAACTAATAACCTCCTAGGAGTGGTACGTGCCTTTGACATGAGTAAGAAAACCTTTCATCGTATTCTGCTCAATCTTTTCTGGGCCTTTATTTACAATGTCGTCGGAATTCCGATTGCAGCAGGAGTCTTTTCTGGTGTTGGACTGGCCCTCAATCCAGAACTAGCTGGTCTAGCCATGGCCTTTAGTTCTGTATCTGTTCTGACTAGTTCACTCTTACTAAACTTTAGTAAAATCGACTAAAAGTGGGCTTACTCGCTTTTTATTATAAAACAGAATTTAAAAACGTTTTCAAACTGTACTGTAATAGAGAATAAAAACTTCTGAGCAGATTCTTAGTAAACTAAAATTAAATGTGGTAAATTAGAATTGTAATAAATTTACTAAAAGCGTTTTCATAATTTATATGAATGTTTCTTAGTAAATTTAAAAATATTTGAAGGAGAGTTATCATTATGACTCAAGGGAAAATTACTGCATCTGCAGCAATGCTTAATGTATTGAAAACATGGGGCGTAGACACAATCTACGGTATCCCATCAGGAACACTCAGCTCATTGATGGACGCTTTGGCTGAAGACAAAGATATCCGTTTCTTGCAAGTTCGCCACGAAGAAACAGGTGCTCTTGCAGCGGTTATGCAAGCTAAATTCGGCGGCTCAATCGGGGTTGCAGTTGGTTCAGGTGGTCCAGGTGCGACTCACTTGATTAACGGTGTTTACGATGCAGCTATGGATAACACTCCATTCCTAGCAATCCTTGGATCACGTCCAGTTAACGAATTGAACATGGATGCTTTCCAAGAATTGAACCAAAACCCAATGTACAACGGTATCGCTGTATACAACAAACGTGTAGCTTACGCTGAGCAATTGCCAAAAGTTATTGACGAAGCTTGCCGTGCTGCAGTTTCTAAAAAAGGTCCAGCTGTTGTTGAAATCCCAGTAAACTTCGGTTTCCAAGAAATCGACGAAAATTCATACTACGGTTCAGGTTCATACGAACGTTCATTCATCGCTCCTGCTTTGAACGAAGTTGAAATCAACAAAGCTGTTGAAATCTTGAACAATGCTGAACGTCCAGTTATTTACGCTGGTTACGGTGGTGTGAAAGCTGGTGAAGTGATCACTGAATTGTCACGTAAAATCAAAGCACCAATCATCACAACTGGTAAAAACTTTGAAGCTTTCGAATGGAACTATGAAGGTTTGACAGGTTCTGCTTACCGTGTTGGTTGGAAACCAGCCAACGAAGTGGTCTTTGAAGCAGACACAGTTCTTTTCCTTGGTTCAAACTTCCCATTTGCTGAAGTTTACGAAGCATTCAAGAATACTGAAAAATTCATCCAAGTGGATATTGACCCTTACAAACTTGGTAAACGTCATGCCCTTGACGCTTCAATCCTTGGTGACGCAGGTCAAGCAGCTAAAGCTATCCTTGATAAAGTAAACCCAGTTGAATCAACTCCATGGTGGCGTGCAAACGTTAAGAACAACCAAAACTGGCGTGATTACATGAACAAACTCGAAGGTAAAACTGAGGGTGAATTGCAATTGTACCAAGTTTACAATGCAATCAACAAACATGCTGATCAAGACGCTATCTACTCAATCGACGTAGGTGACACTACTCAAACATCTACTCGTCACCTTCACATGACACCTAAGAACATGTGGCGCACATCTCCACTCTTTGCGACAATGGGTATTGCCCTTCCTGGTGGTATCGCTGCTAAGAAAGACAATCCAGATCGCCAAGTATGGAACATCATGGGTGATGGAGCATTTAACATGTGCTACCCAGACGTTATCACAAACGTTCAATACGACCTTCCAGTTATCAACGTTGTCTTCTCAAATGATAAATATGCCTTCATCAAGGACAAATACGAAGACACAAACAAACACTTGTTTGGTTGTGACTTCACAAACGCTGACTACGCTAAAATTGCTGAAGCTCAAGGAGCTGTTGGATTTACAGTAAACCGTATCGAAGATATCGATGCAGTTGTTGCAGAAGCTGTTAAATTGAACAAAGAAGGTAAAACTGTTGTTATCGATGCTCGCATCACTCCACACCGTCCACTTCCAGTAGAAGTACTTGAATTGGATCCAAAACTTCACTCAGAAGAAGCAATCAAAGCCTTCAAGGAAAAATACGAAGCAGAAGAACTCGTACCATTCCGTCTCTTCTTGGAAGAAGAAGGTTTGCAATCACGCGCAATTAAATAATTCCTTCGTGGAACTTAAAAAGATCGGAGTAATCCGGTCTTTTTATGGAGGATAGTAAATGAATTTAAATCAATTAGATATTATCGTTTCAGATGTTCCCAAAGCCTGTGCTGACTTGGAGCGTATTTTGGATAAAAAGTCCGATTATGTTGATGACAGTTTTGCTCAGTTTACGATTGGCAGTCACTGTCTGATGTTGTCCCAAAATCATTTGGTTCCTTTGGAATATTTTCAGTCAGGAATCATTCTTCATATCGAGGTTGAGGATGTAGACCAGAACTACCAACGATTAAAAGAGATCGGTGTCGAGATTTTACACGTCCCTTGTGAAACGGATTGGGGAACAGAGTCCTTATTAGTTAAAGGTCCTGCTGGTCTAGTGCTTGATTTTTATCGTATGAAATAGGACATAGTAGAGTTTGATCGCCAATAAAACTTATAGCATAAGAAGGGATTTATTCACTATTTTTATAAAATTTTCTCCCTACTTTATAAGATGTTAAAAAGAGTTCAATTCGAATTCTTTTTTTGCTATAATGAGGGGAGAAAAATCAGACAGGAGATTAAGATGTCAGAACCATTATTTTTACAATCAGTTATGCAAGAAAAAATCTGGGGTGGAACCAAGCTACGTGATGAGTTTGGCTACGACATCCCAAGTGAAAAAATAGGGGAATACTGGGCCATCTCAGCTCATCCAAATGGAGTTTCAAAGGTGGCAAATGGTCGTTACGAGGGAACAGATCTAGCTACTTTGTATGCGGAGCACCGTGAATTGTTTGGCAATCGTCCTGAGCCTGTATTTCCGCTTTTGACTAAGATTCTGGATGCCAACGACTGGCTCAGCGTCCAAGTTCACCCAGACGATGCTTACGGACTCGAGCATGAAGGCGAACTTGGAAAAACAGAATGCTGGTACATCATCGCTGCGGATGAAGGTTCAGAGATTATCTACGGTCACAATGCCAAGTCAAAAGAAGAACTCCGCCAGCAAATTGAGGACAAGAATTGGGATACTTTGTTGACAAAAGTACCAGTTAAGGCTGGAGATTTCTTCTATGTACCAAGTGGCACCATGCACGCTATCGGGGCAGGTATCTTAATCCTTGAAACCCAGCAGTCTAGCGATACCACCTATCGTGTCTATGACTTTGACCGTAAGGACGACAAGGGGAACTTGCGTGAACTTCACCTTGAAAAATCCATTGATGTATTAAACATTGGTGAGCCAGCAAATAGCCGTCCTGTAACTGTCAAAGCAGATGATTTGCGTTCAACTCTCCTTGTATCCAATGATTTCTTTGCAGTTTACAAGTGGGAAATTACTGGAAAAGTTGACTTCGAAAAGACAGCTGACTACAGCTTATTCAGTGTCTTGGCTGGTCAAGGTCAACTGACTGTTGACGGAAAAAACTATCCAATCCAAAAAGGTAGCCACTTTATCCTACCAAGTGATGTTGAAACTTGGACTCTGGAAGGGCAAGGTTTGGAATTGATTGCTAGCCATCCATAAAAAAAAGAAAGGGCCTGAGTTCACTACTCAAGTCCTTTTTGATTACATAAATTGGGCGATAAAGACCACGATGATGATGATTGGAATAATAAAGCGAAGAAGGAAGAGCCAGACTTGGAACAGTCCCTGTTTCCATGCTCTTTCATCGAGATGGAGTTCCTCCATAGCAAGAGCCTTTTTGAAGATGTAGCCTGTAAAAAGTGAAAGGCAGAGGGCTCCAAATGGCATGAGAAGATTGGAAACCAAGAAGTCCATAGCGTCAAAGAAGGTTTTACCGAAAATGTGAATATCTGCCATGACACCGTAAGAAAGGGCTGAAGGAATACCAAAAACAAAGGTCAAGATTCCTAAAATAGTACTCCACTTAGTACGTTTGCTGTTGTCCTGATTGGTGATATTGCCTACATTGATTTCCAACATAACGACAGAAGAAGTGACTGTCGCAAAGAGGAAGAGCAAGAGGAAGAGGATGTAGAAAATGGTTCCCAAAGGCATCTTGTCAAAGAGTTGAGGTAAGACGATAAATAGCAAGCTTGGTCCCCCTTCAGACTGGATATTGAAGGCTGACATGGCTGGGAAAATGGCGAGACCTGCCATGATGGACACCGAGATGTTCATTGCTACGATAGAAATTCCTGACTGGACTAGATTGGTTTTCTTATCCAAATAAGAAGCATAGGTCAGCATGGCTGTAACCCCTAGTGAGAGGGCAAAGAAAGATTGTCCCAGAGCATAGAGGAGGCCAGCACTGGTCAGTTTTGAAAAGTCTGGTTTGAGGAAGTAGAGAACGCCTTCCATGGCATTTGGCAAACTGAGAGAGCGCCCGATGATGACGACAAAGATGATAAAGAGTAGGGGCATCATAACCTTAGATGCTCTTTCAATCCCTTTCTGAACACCACGTGATACAATAAAGATATTCAACAGGATAAAGGCTGCTTGAGCTCCTAGGGCAATGACTGGATTGGAAATGATTGAAGTAAACAACTGAGCGTAATCACTCGTTTCACCAAGTTGGAACAATTTTCCAAACTCAATACCCAGATAAACCAGAATCCATCCTCCAATAACACTGTAGAATGATAAGAGGATAAAAAGGGCAAAGGCACCAATCCAACCGATAAAGTTGTATTTGCTATTCTTGCCTAGTTTTCCAAAGGTTTTAATCCCAGAGACACCAGCACTTCGGCCAAGGGCAAATTCAGCTAGCAAAAGAGGGAAACCGATTAGAATAGTGGAAATGAGAAAGACCAGTAAAAAGCCTCCACCGCCATTAGCAGCAGTCATGTAGGGGAATTTCCAAACGGCACCAAGTCCGATGGCTGAACCAGCAGATGCTAGGATAAATCCCAGTTTAGAACCCCATTGCGATTTTTCAGACATAGTTAAACTCCTAAAATTAGTGTTACAAAAGAAAAAGCTACTGCCCTTGGCAAATAGCCTCATCAGTACTCAAAGTGAGCGTTTCTTTTGATTGATAGACTTGACTATCCTATCATGTTTTCTAAGGTCTGTCAAGAAAACCATTTTCAAGTTTTCACACCTTTCTCAAAAAATTTAAAAAAATTCACAAAAACGCTTGACTCTGACCCAAGGGGAGGGGTTATACTATCAATGTAAGGAGAAAATCATGTACCATATAAAAGAAGCTGCGCAGCTTTCGGGCGTATCTGTCAAGACTCTGCACCACTACGACAAGATAGGACTTTTGGTTCCTTTAAAGTCGGAAAACGGTTATCGAACCTACAGTCAGGAGGATTTGGAACGCCTTCAGGTCATTCTTTACTATAAATATCTAGGCTTTTCTTTAGAAAAAATAGCAGAGCTATTAAAGGAAGAAAGGACAGATTTGTTGCCTCATTTGACTAGGCAGTTGGACTATTTGACTCGAGAAAGGGAACATCTGGATACCTTGATTTCCACCTTGCAAAAAACCATTCAAGAACATAAAGGAGAAAGACAAATGACCATTCAAGAGAAATTTGCAGGATTTAACTACCAAGACCATCAAAAGTACCACCACGAGGCGGTAGAGAAATATGGACAAGAAGTCATGGACCAGGCCATCGAGCGCCAAAAAGGTCACGAAGACGAGGCTACGTCTGCCTTCAATCAAGTCTTTCAAGCCTTGGCACAAAATCTTCAAGCTGGTCTACCGATAACAGCGTCTGAAAACCAAGAAGAAGCAGGCAAACTCTTGCAAGCCATCCGTACTTATGGATTTGACTGCTCTATTGAAGTCTTCGGCCATATTGGTAAAGGCTACGTCTATAACCCAGAGTTTAAGGAAAATATTGACAAATTTGGACTTGGTACAGCCCAGTACACATCAGATGTGATTGCCCACTATGTCCAAACTCAGACAAAATAAAATCGGAGGAGTATTCTTCCGATTTTTGCTAAATTCAAGCACTACTTGCTTAATAATTTTTCTACTACATTTAGTTTTCGCATGGTCAAATCTACATTGAAAAGCTTTTCAAGATAGTTGGTATGGAGTTTCTTTTGTTTTACAGTTCTAGGGAGATAGAGGTAAAGACAATGGTTACCGATACAAATTTCTTCTTCACCGTAATCAATTTTCAATTTTTCTAAAGGGAGACTTTGAATAGATTCTTGATAAAAAATCACGTGTATACGGTCATAAAGATAGTGTTCTCCAAACGGGTTTTCTTGGACAATTTTTTTAAAATCACTTTTGTTCTTGATTACCATTTTTAAGTCAGCACCAATATTTTCATTTATTAGAGTATGAACACGTTCTCGTATTGTTTCTAAATCTAAGTCACTTTCAAGAATGATATTCCCACTTTGAATATAGGTTCGAACTTGTTGAAAACCAGCTTCTGTTAAGATATCTACTAGATAAGACATTTTAGGGATAGCATTTTTTCCATTAGGAGTAACTCCCCTTAACAAAATAATATGTTCCAAAGTAGTTCCTTTCTTTTGGGGCTGATTTAGCCTAGCCATTGAATAATTTAGATTGGGTTTGATCCAGCCACCCAACCAGTGCAGAGAGCGGAAGTGATGTTAAAGCCACCTGTGTGGGCATTGATATCCAGTACCTCGCCCGCAAAGTGGAGGCCAGGTACCAGCTTGCTTTCCAGAGTTTTAGGGTTGATTTCCTTAAGACTGACGCCACCCTTGGTAACAAAGGATTTAGCTAAGGACATTTTACCAGTAACAGGAATTTTAAGTCCTTTGATGGACTGGAGAAGTTGTTCTTGTTCCTTTTCAGTCAACTGTTTGACTTTTTCAGGATATCCTTGCACAAGAAATTCTGCCAAGCGTTCTGGAAGCAAAGTTTTTAAGGCATTTTTTAGAGATTTTTCCCGATTTTCTTCTAGAAATGCAGCCAAGTCATTTTCAGAAAGTTGAGGCAAAACATCTAGCGAGAGAATCTCCCCACCCTTGACAAAACTAGACATACGCAGAGCAGCAGGACCTGACAAACCAAAGTGGGTAAAGAGTAAATCATGAGTGATGACATGCTTACCATAACTTAGGGTCACATCGTCCAGAGAAATTCCCTGCAAGGCTTTGTGTGGAAAATCTGTCAACAAAGGACTTTCAGCGGCCTCAAGCTCGGTGATGGTGTGTTTGAAATGGCGGGCAATCTCATGACCAAAACCAGTCGAACCAGTAGAAGGATAGGATTTACCACCTGTTGTGACAATGAGTTTCTCACAAGTGAAGGTTTGATCCGAGGACTTAAGGACAAACTGGTCATCTATCTTTTTAACCGAAACAATTTCTGTTTGAGTAGCAACTTGGCCACCTAGTTCAGTGATTTTCTTTTCTAAGGCCTCGATAATGGTTCGAGATTTGTCGCTGGCTGGAAAGACACGGCCGTGGTCTTCGACCTTAAGTTTAACACCATTTTCTGTAAAAAAGTTAATGATATCATGATTATCAAACTGAGAGAAGACACTGTAAAGAAAGCGTCCGTTCCCAGGGATGCCAGCTAGTAGGTCATCTAGAGTTCCGTTATTGGTTACATTGCAACGTCCCCCACCAGTCCCAGCTAATTTTTTTCCAAGTTTCCGATTTTTTTCGATGAGGAGGGTTTTCTGACCATAAAAGCTACTGGAAATAGTAGCCATCATGCCAGCAGGACCTCCACCGATGACAATAGTATCAAAATGTTTCATAGCTCTATTGTACCACAAAAAAACAAGAGATGATGGTCACCTCTTGTCAAGAATGCAATTAATCAATTTCATATCCCATCAGCAAACCACCATCTTCTGCATAAAAACTGCAGAGACCAGATGTTGGGAGAATTTTAATATCCGCCTGTGGGAAATTTTCACGGATTCGGTCTGAAAGCTGTTGGCAACATTTTTCGTTATTGCGTTGAGCCATGACAATACGACCACCAGCATATCCAGCTTTTATCAACTCTTCATAGGCTGCCTGAACTGATTTCTTTGGACCTCGTGCTTTTTGTAGTAATTCGAGGGTTCCAGTTTCACTAGCTTCTCCGACCATACGAATGTTGAGAAGGCCAACGACTGTACCGATAAGCTTGCTCAAACGGCCGTTTTTCACCAAGTTATCGACTTTGGCTAGAACAAAGAGCAACTTGGTTTTTTCTTGATAAGCTGTGATAGCTTTAACCACTTCTTCAAAAGATAGGCCCTGGTCAATTAAGTCATTTAATTTTTCTACGAGCAAGTCAACTTCACCGCCAGCAGACAAACTATCAATTACATGAATCTTAGTGTCAGGATGTTCTTCCAGATAAATATTCTTGGCTAGTTGAGCACTATTGTGACTGCCAGAAAGAGTACCAGTGATGGTTACTAGGAAAATGTTTTTGGCTCCTTCAAATGCTCGCAAATAATCATCTGGGCTTGGACAAGCTGATTTTGAAGCTTCTGCAGTTGCATACATGGTTTCCATCATATGGTTAATATCAAGATTGGCGTCATCAACAAAGACCTGATCAGCTACTTGAATGGTTAAGGGGACGCTTACAAAGGTCGTGTCAATAGCTGGTTTTGCCAGTTGACGATAATCACAACCAGAGTCAGCAATAATCTTCCAAGTCATAGAAATTCTCCATCTTTGCCATTTATACATTGACAAAGGTTCTGTCTTTTTTTACAATTATATCATGAAAGCCCTTGAAACAAAAGCCTTATCCGTCTGTTGTGACAAGTAGAAAGAAAATGTTATGTCTGAACGTAGAATCTCTGAAAAATCTCTTGAAAATCTCAGAAAATCAAACCAAGAATCCAATTTATTAACTAGAGAAGCTATTGAAACAGCCCTCTTGCAGCTCTTGGAAAAAAAGGACTTGACCAAGATTAGTATTTCTGAATTGGTCAAACGTGCAGGCGTTTCGCGTGCGGCCTTTTATCGTAATTATGATTCCAAAGAGGAAATTTTAGAGAGTGTCTTTAAACGGAGTGTCCACAATATCATGGAACAGTTGCATCATTATGATTTAAAGACAGACCTTTATCTGGTCTGGGTTCACCTTTTCCGAGAAGCAAGAAAGGAAGCCAGAGTGATTCAATTGGCCTTGGATTACCATCTGGAAAAAATCTTTGTCCAAGCCATGCAGGAATTTCTAGAAAAATACCATGGAAAATCAAAAGGTGTCAGCTCTTATCTTCATTCCTTCTGGAGCTCGGCCATCGTCTCTGTCCTACTAAAATGGATCAAGGATGGCATGAAGGTACCTGCTGAAAAGATTGCGGATTTACGGTTACCATTTTTTAAAAAATAGAGAAAAAGGAGAAAAGAGATGACTGAAAAAAGACTAGCCTGGGATGAGTATTTTGCAGCCCAAGCCCTACTAATTGCCAATCGTTCCACTTGTAAACGTGCCAAAGTGGGCGCGATTCTGGTAAAGGATAATAAGGTTATTTCTACTGGTTACAATGGTTCGGTGTCAGGAACCGAGCATTGCATTGACCACGAATGTCTGGTCATTGAAGGACACTGTGTTCGCACCCTTCACGCTGAGGTCAATGCTATCCTTCAAGGTGCAGAACGTGGTGTTCCCAAAGGCTTTACAGCCTATGTGACCCACTTTCCTTGTCTAAACTGTACAAAACAATTGCTGCAGGTCGGCTGCAATCGCGTGGTTTATATCAACCAGTATAGAATGGACGACTATGCCCAATATCTTTATCAAGAAAAGGGAACAGAATTGACTCATTTACCACTTGAGACAGTACAGGCCGCTCTTAAAGAGGCTGATCTAATGTAAAAATTATCAAAAATAAATGGTTTAGAAAGATTTTTAAACCGTTTTTTGGTATAATAAGAAGAATAAATTGAAAGAAGGAACTCCAAAAATGGGAAAAATTGAAGTTATTAATCACCCGCTGATTCAACACAAATTGTCAATCTTGCGTCGTACAGATACTTCTACAAAAGCTTTTCGTGAGCTAGTAGATGAGATTGCAATGTTGATGGGGTATGAAGTACTTCGTGATCTTCCACTAGAAGATGTGGAAATCGAAACACCAATTACAAAAACAGTTCAAAAACAATTGGCAGGTAAGAAATTGGCCATCGTTCCAATCTTGCGTGCAGGTATCGGGATGGTCGATGGGCTCTTGAGCTTGGTTCCAGCTGCTAAAGTTGGCCACATCGGTATGTACCGTGATGAAGAAACACTTCAACCAGTTGAGTACTTGGTGAAATTGCCTGAGGACATTGACCAACGTCAAATTTTTGTCGTAGATCCAATGTTGGCAACAGGTGGCTCAGCAATCTTGGCTGTTGACTCCCTTAAAAAACGTGGCGCATCAAATATTAAATTTGTCTGCCTTGTATCAGCACCAGAAGGTGTAAAAGCCCTTCAAGAAGCTCATCCAGATGTAGAAATCTTTACAGCAGCCTTGGATGAACGCTTGAACGAACACGGTTATATCGTTCCAGGTCTTGGAGATGCTGGGGACCGCTTGTTCGGTACGAAATAACATTAAAAAGAGATTAACTTGGAATAGGATTTCTAGTCGTGAAAGGAGGTTGAATTTTTGTTTCTGTCTGATGAAAACAGAGCAAAAATTTGACCTTTTTTGACCAAGATATTATAATAGTCTTATCTTCAGTCATTTGACAAACAAAAATAAAACTCAAAAGGAGAAATGAATGATTCCTGTAGTTATTGAACAAACAAGCCGTGGAGAACGTTCCTACGATATTTACTCACGTCTTCTCAAAGACCGCATCATTATGCTAACAGGTCCTGTTGAGGACAATATGGCTAACTCTGTCATTGCCCAATTGCTTTTCTTGGATGCCCAAGATAGTACAAAAGATATTTACCTTTATGTCAATACACCTGGGGGTTCTGTTTCAGCTGGTTTGGCAATCGTTGATACCATGAACTTTATCAAGGCAGATGTCCAAACCATCGTTATGGGAATGGCTGCATCTATGGGGACAGTCATCGCATCAAGTGGAGCAAAAGGCAAACGTTTCATGCTTCCAAATGCAGAATATATGATTCACCAACCAATGGGCGGTACAGGTGGTGGTACCCAACAAACTGATATGGCGATCGCTGCAGAACACTTGCTTAAAACTCGTAATACCTTGGAAAAAATCTTGGCTGAAAATTCAGGTCAGTCAATTGAAAAAGTCCATGCAGATGCAGAACGCGATAATTGGATGAGCGCTCAAGAAACACTTGAATATGGCTTCATTGATGAAATCATGGCTAACAATTCATTGAATTAATGTTGATAGAAGGCAAACTCGACGGGGTTTGCTTTTTTTGGTATAATAGGGAGAGATTTCTTAGAAAGAGGATTTATCATGTTTGAAAAAGTCAATCGATCTGGCTTGATTATCTATCTTTACTATAATCGTGATGCAAAAAAACTGCAGGATTATGGAGATATTACCTATCATTCCAAGAAACATCGTTACTTACAACTCTATGTTCCAACTCAAGAAGTGGAGCAATTGGTCGGGCGCTTGAGCAAGGAAAAATTTATTAAAAAAGTTAGAGCTTGTCATATCCAAGAGTTGGAAACACCTTTTGTGGGCAATCTTTATCGAGAGGAAAACGTTATCATCGACAAAGTTCAAGAAAAGTGTTGACAATTTTCTGATAATTCGGTATATTCTTAACATGCTATTTATTTAAGAAATAAGGAGACAAAAAAGATGAAGAAAAAATTTGCCCTATCGTTTGTGGCGCTTGCAAGTGTAGCACTTCTTGCGGCTTGTGGAGAAGTGAAGTCTGGAGCGTCAAACGCTGCTGGTAACTCAGTAGATGAGAAGACAATCAAAATCGGATTTAACTTTGAAGAAACTGGTGCCGTAGCAGCCTACGGAACATCTGAACAAAAAGGTGCTCAACTTGCCGTTGATGAAATCAATGCAGCAGGTGGTATCGACGGAAAACAAATCGAAGTAGTTGATAAAGATAACAAGTCTGAAACAGCTGAAGCAGCTTCTGTTACAACCAACCTTGTAACCCAATCTAAGGTATCAGCAATCGTAGGACCTGCGACATCTGGTGCAACTGCAGCTGCGGTAGCGAACGCTACAAAAGCAGGTGTTCCATTGATTTCACCAAGTGCGACTCAAGATGGATTGACTAAAGGTCAAGATTACCTCTTTATTGGAACTTTCCAAGATAGCTTCCAAGGAAAAATTATCGCAAACTATGTTACTGATAAATTGCAAGCTAAGAAAGTCGTTCTTTACACTGATAATGCCAGTGACTATGCTAAAGGTATTGCTAAATCTTTCCGCGAATCATACAAGGGTGAAATCGTTGCAGATGAAACTTTCGTAGCAGGTGATACAGACTTCCAAGCAGCCCTTACAAAAATGAAAGGGAAAGACTTTGATGCTATCATTGTTCCTGGTTACTATACTGAAGCTGGTAAAATTGTAAACCAAGCGCGTGGTATGGGAATTGACAAGCCAATCGTTGGTGGTGATGGATTCAACGGTGAAGAGTTTGTACAACAAGCAACCCCTGAAAAAGCATCAAACATCTACTTTATCTCAGGCTTCTCAACTACTGTAGAAGTTTCAGCTAAAGCAAAAGCCTTCCTTGAGGCTTACCGTGCTAAGTACAATGAAGAGCCTTCAACATTTGCAGCCTTGGCTTATGATTCAGTTCACCTTGTAGCAAACGCAGCAAAAGGTGCTAAAAACTCAGGTGAGATTAAAGATAATCTTGCTAAAACAAAAGACTTTGAAGGTGTAACTGGTCAAACAAGCTTCGATGCAGACCACAACACAGTCAAAACTGCTTACATGATGACCATGAACAATGGTAAGGTTGAAGCAGCAGAAGTTGTAAAACCATAATAGAAAAATGTTGAAATAGGGAATGAGCCTCTGACTCACTCCCTGTTTCGATGTTTAAGAACCTATCAAAAAGTGAGGGGAAGCCCTCGGAATTATAAATAGAAAGAGTGAATCTTATGCTCCAACAACTAGTAAATGGTTTGATCCTAGGTAGTGTTTACGCGCTGTTAGCCCTAGGATATACCATGGTTTACGGAATTATCAAGCTCATCAACTTCGCCCACGGTGATATTTATATGATGGGAGCCTTTATCGGTTATTTCTTGATTAATTCTTTCCAAATGAATTTCTTTGTAGCGCTTATTGTAGCTATGCTAGCGACGGCCATTCTTGGTGTCGTGATTGAGTTCCTTGCTTACCGACCTTTGCGTCACTCTACTCGTATTGCTGTTTTGATTACAGCTATTGGGGTTTCTTTCCTATTGGAGTATGGAATGGTCTATCTGGTTGGTGCTAATACCCGTGCCTTTCCTCAAGCGATTCAAACAGTTCGCTATGATTTGGGACCAATTAGCTTAACGAATGTACAGTTAATGATTTTGGCGATTTCCTTGATTTTGATGATTTTGTTACAAGTCATTGTCCAAAAGACTAAGATGGGGAAAGCCATGCGTGCAGTATCAGTAGATAGCGATGCGGCGCAATTGATGGGGATCAATGTAAACCGTACCATCAGCTTTACCTTCGCTTTGGGTTCAGCTCTTGCGGGTGCGGCAGGTGTTCTGATTGCCCTCTATTATAACTCTCTTGAGCCTTTGATGGGGGTTACTCCAGGTCTTAAATCTTTCGTTGCCGCTGTACTTGGTGGTATCGGAATTATTCCTGGTGCGGCTCTTGGTGGTTTTGTGATTGGTCTATTGGAAACTTTTGCGACAGCCTTTGGAATGTCAGACTTCCGTGATGCCATTGTTTATGGAATCTTGTTGTTGATCTTGATTGTCCGTCCAGCAGGTATCCTTGGTAAGAATGTGAAAGAGAAGGTGTAAACGATGAAAGAAAATTTAAAAGTTAATATTCTATGGTTACTCCTTTTGTTAGCTGGCTATGGCTTGATTAGTGTACTGGTTTCAGTCGGAGTACTCAACCTATTCTATGTACAGATTTTACAACAAATTGGAATTAATATTATTCTGGCTGTTGGTCTCAACTTAATCGTTGGTTTTTCAGGACAATTTTCACTTGGACATGCTGGTTTCATGGCGATTGGTGCCTATGCCGCAGCTATTATTGGTTCTAAATCACCAACCTACGGTGCCTTCTTTGGAGCCATGCTTGTAGGTGCTTTGCTTTCAGGAGCAGTTGCCTTACTTGTCGGAATTCCAACCTTGCGCTTGAAAGGGGACTATCTTGCGGTAGCAACTCTCGGTGTTTCTGAAATTATCCGTATCTTTATCATCAATGGCGGAAGCCTTACAAATGGTGCGGCAGGTATCTTGGGAATTCCTAATTTTACAACTTGGCAAATGGTTTACTTCTTTGTCGTGATTACAACCATTGCAACCTTGAACTTCTTGCGTAGTCCAATTGGTCGTTCAACCCTCTCTGTTCGTGAGGATGAAATCGCTGCTGAGTCAGTTGGGGTTAATACGACTAAAATTAAAATCATCGCCTTTGTCTTTGGTGCTATTACTGCAAGTATTGCAGGGTCACTTCAGGCAGGATTTATTGGATCTGTCGTACCGAAAGATTACACCTTTATCAACTCAATCAACGTTTTGATCATTGTTGTATTTGGTGGACTTGGTTCCATTACAGGTGCCATCGTTTCAGCTATTGTTCTTGGAATTTTGAATATGCTTCTCCAAGATGTCGCCAGCGTGCGTATGATTATCTACGCATTGGCCTTGGTCTTGGTAATGATTTTCAGACCAGGTGGACTCCTTGGAACATGGGAATTGAGTCTATCACGTTTCTTTAAAAAATCTAAGAAGGAGGAACAAAACTAATGGCATTACTTGAAGTAAAACAGTTAACCAAACATTTTGGCGGTCTAACAGCTGTTGGAGATGTGACTCTTGAATTGAACGAAGGGGAACTGGTTGGACTAATCGGTCCAAATGGAGCTGGGAAAACGACCCTTTTCAACCTCTTGACGGGTGTTTATGAGCCAAGTGAGGGAACAGTAACCTTAGATGGTCACCTTTTGAATGGAAAGTCACCTTATAAGATTGCTTCTTTGGGACTTGGACGTACTTTCCAAAATATCCGTCTCTTTAAAGATTTAACCGTTTTGGACAATGTTTTGATTGCTTTTGGCAACCATCACAAACAACATGTTTTTGCTAGTTTTTTGCGCTTACCAGCTTTTTACAAGAGTGAAAAAGAATTAAAGGCTAAAGCCTTGGAATTACTTAAAATCTTTGATTTAGATGGTGATGCAGAAACTCTAGCTAAAAATCTTGCCTACGGCCAACAACGTCGTTTGGAAATTGTTCGTGCCCTCGCTACGGAACCTAAAATTCTCTTTTTAGATGAACCAGCAGCAGGTATGAACCCACAGGAAACAGCGGAATTGACTGAGTTAATTCGTCGTATAAAAGATGAATTTAAGATTACGATCATGCTGATTGAACACGATATGAATCTGGTCATGGAAGTAACAGAACGTATCTACGTACTTGAATATGGCCGTTTGATTGCACAAGGAACTCCAGACGAAATTAAGACCAATAAACGCGTTATCGAAGCTTATCTAGGAGGTGAAGCCTAATGTCTATGTTAAAAGTTGATAATCTTTCTGTGCATTACGGTATGATCCAAGCAGTCCGTGATGTAAGCTTTGAAGTTAATGAAGGAGAAGTAGTTTCCCTTATCGGTGCCAATGGTGCAGGTAAAACAACTATTCTCCGTACCTTGTCTGGTTTAGTTAGACCTAGTTCAGGAAAGATTGAATTTTTAGGTCAAGAAATCCAAAAAATGCCGGCTCAGAAAATCGTAGCAGGTGGCCTTTCACAAGTTCCAGAAGGACGCCACGTCTTTCCTGGCTTGACTGTTATGGAAAATCTAGAAATGGGAGCTTTCTTGAAGAAAAATCGTGAAGAAAATCAAGCTAACTTGAAGAAGGTTTTCTCACGCTTTCCTCGTCTTGAAGAACGGAAGAACCAAGATGCAGCCACTCTTTCAGGGGGGGAACAACAAATGCTTGCCATGGGACGCGCTCTTATGTCAACACCAAAACTTCTTCTTTTAGATGAACCCTCAATGGGACTTGCCCCAATCTTTATCCAAGAGATTTTTGATATCATTCAAGATATCCAGAAACAAGGAACAACCGTCCTCTTGATTGAACAAAATGCTAATAAAGCACTCGCAATCTCTGACCGAGGCTATGTATTGGAAACAGGGAAAATCGTTCTATCAGGAACAGGAAAAGAACTCGCCTCATCAGAAGAAGTCAGAAAAGCATATCTAGGTGGCTAAAACAATCCAGTGGATTGTTTTAGTCGGCAGATGAAGATTGTGAAGCAATCATCAGAATCCAGTGGATTATTTTAGTTGGCATATTTAGATTGCAAACAAATCTGCCTCTACCTTGAAAGATGAATTTCTAATAATTGAAAAATCGAATGAAAGGTATCTTGCTTTCATTCACAGAGCTCGATTTCAGAGCTCTTTTTGCTAGCTTATTCATACTTTTCTGAATTTTGAAAAAGAAATGTAAGCGTTTGATAGATTTACAAAAAGATTGTATAATAGGGATAAGAATAGAAAAGGAGAAGTCTCATGGCAGTTAAAGATTTTATGACCCGCAAGGTAGTGTATATTAGTCCAGATACAACAGTATCTCATGCAGCAGATTTGATGAGAGAGCAAGGGTTGCACCGCTTGCCTGTTATCGAAAATGATCAATTGATTGGTTTGGTGACTGAGGGAACCATTGCCCAAGCTAGTCCATCCAAGGCAACAAGTCTTTCTATCTATGAGATGAATTATCTTCTAAATAAGACAAAAGTCAAAGATGTCATGATCCGCGATGTTGTCACTGTTTCAGGATATGCGAGTCTAGAGGATGCAACTTATCTGATGTTGAAAAATAAGATTGGTATTCTTCCTGTCGTTGATAACCATCAAGTATACGGAGTTATTACTGACCGTGATGTTTTCCAAGCCTTTCTTGAAATTGCTGGTTATGGTGAGGAAGGAATTCGTGTGCGTTTTGTTACTGAAAATGAAGTTGGTGTACTCGGAAAGATTGTTTCTTTGATTGTAGAAGAAAATTTGAATATCTCCCATACAGTAAATATTCCACGTAAGGATGGTAAGGTGATTATCGAAGTGCAAATTGATGGATCAATCGATTTACCAGCCTTGAAAGAAAAATTTGAATCAGAAAACATCCAAGTAGAAGAAATCACTCGTACTTCAGCAAAAGTCTTATAAGAAGGGAAGCCGAAAGGCTTCTTTTTTCATGAAAAGGGGAGTAGAGCAAAAGATGGAAAGAAATAAGAGATTATGGTATAATAAAACGATATAAAAAAGGAGTATTTATGGACATTTCAGAAATTCGTCAAAAAATTGACGCAAATCGTGAAAAATTAGCTTCTTTCAGGGGGTCTCTTTGACCTCGAAGGTTTAGAGGAAGAGATTGCCATCTTGGAAAACAAGATGACAGAACCTGATTTTTGGAACGATAATATCGCGGCCCAAAAAACGTCGCAAGAATTAAATGAATTAAAAAACACCTACAATACCTTCCACAAAATGGAAGAGTTGCAGGATGAAGTTGAAATTTTATTAGACTTTTTAGCTGAAGATGAGTCGGTGCATGAAGAACTGGTAACGCAGTTATCAGAACTTGACAAGATGATGACCAGCTATGAGCTGACCCTTCTCTTGTCAGAACCTTATGACCATAACAATGCCATCTTGGAAATCCATCCAGGATCTGGTGGTACAGAGGCTCAAGACTGGGGTGATATGTTACTTCGTATGTACACTCGCTATGGAAATGCTAAAGGCTTTAAAGTGGAAGTGTTGGATTACCAAGCAGGAGATGAAGCTGGTATCAAGTCAGTAACCTTATCATTTGAAGGACCTAATGCCTATGGTCTTCTCAAGTCAGAAATGGGTGTTCACCGTTTGGTCCGTATTTCACCATTTGACTCTGCTAAACGTCGCCACACCTCTTTCACATCTGTAGAAGTGATGCCTGAGCTGGATGATACCATTGAAGTGGAAATCCGTGAAGATGACATTAAGATGGATACCTTCCGTTCAGGTGGTGCTGGTGGACAAAACGTCAACAAGGTTTCAACAGGTGTGCGTTTGACACACATTCCTACGGGAACTGTTGTCCAATCAACAGTGGATCGTACCCAATATGGAAATAGAGATCGTGCCATGAAGATGTTGCAGGCTAAGCTCTATCAAATGGAGCAAGAAAAGAAAGCTGCGGAGGTTGATTCCCTCAAGGGTGAGAAAAAGGAAATCACATGGGGAAGTCAAATTCGTTCTTATGTTTTCACGCCATATACTATGGTAAAAGATCATCGAACTAGCTTTGAAGTTGCACAAGTAGATAAGGTTATGGATGGAGACCTAGATGGTTTTATTGATGCCTATCTCAAGTGGAGAATCAGCTAAGATAGAAAGGAACTCACATGTCAATTATTGAAATGAGAGATGTCGTCAAAAAATACGACAACGGAACGACTGCCCTACGTGGTGTTTCGGTAAGCGTTCAACCAGGGGAATTTGTTTACATCGTAGGACCTTCAGGAGCAGGAAAGTCAACATTTATTAGATCTTTGTACCGAGAAGTCAAAATCGAAAAAGGAAGTTTAACAGTAGCAGATTTTAATCTAGTTAAAATCAAGAAGAAAGATATTCCGCTTCTACGTCGTAGTGTTGGGGTGGTCTTTCAAGACTATAAACTCTTGCCAAAGAAAACCGTTTATGAAAATATTGCCTATGCAATGGAAGTTATTGGTGAGAGTCGCCGTAATATCAAAAAACGTGTTATGGAAGTTTTAGACTTGGTTGGATTGAAGCATAAGGTTCGTTCTTTTCCAAATGAACTTTCAGGAGGAGAACAACAACGGATTGCGATTGCGCGTGCTATTGTAAACAATCCCAAAGTATTGATTGCGGACGAACCAACAGGAAACTTGGACCCAGATAATTCATGGGAGATCATGAATTTGTTGGAACGCATCAATCTCCAAGGTACAACTGTCTTGATGGCTACCCACAACAGTCAGATTGTAAATACCTTGCGCCACCGTGTCATTGCCATTGAAAATGGCCGTGTCGTTCGTGACGAAGCTAAAGGAGAATATGGATACGATGATTAGTAGATTTTTTCGTCATTTATTTGAATCATTAAAAAGTTTGAAACGAAATGGCTGGATGACAGTAGCAGCTGTCAGTTCGGTTATGATTACTTTGACACTTGTTGCCTTGTTTGCATCTGTTATCTTTAACACTGCGAAATTGGCTACCGATATTGAAAACAATGTCCGAGTGATGGTTTACATTCGTAAGGATGTGGCAGACAATAGTGAGACTATTGTAAAAGAAGGTCAAACAGTAACCAATAATGATTACCATAAGGTATATGATGCTTTGAAAGCTATGCCAACTGTTAAAAGTGTTACCTTCTCAAGTAAAGAAGAGCAGTACCAGAAATTAACTGAAACGATGGGCGATGATTGGAAAGTTTTTGAAGGGGATGCCAATCCACTCTACGATGCTTACGTAGTAGATACAAATACCCCAAGTGATGTCCAAAAAGTAGCTGAAGAGGCTAAAAAAATTGAAGGTGTGTCAGAAGTTCAAGATGGCGGTGCAAATACCCAGCGTCTTTTCCAGCTTGCTTCCTTCATTCGTGTTTGGGGATTAGTTATAGCTGGTCTGTTGATCTTTATAGCAGTGTTCTTAATTTCCAATACTATTCGTATTACAATCATTTCACGTAGTCGTGAAATTCAAATCATGCGTTTGGTGGGGGCTAAAAATGGTTATATCAGAGGTCCATTCTTATTAGAAGGTGCCTTTATCGGTTTGTTTGGTGCTGCAATCCCATCAGTTTTAGTTTTCTTTGTTTACAATATGGTTTATCAATCTGTAAATAAATCATTGATTGGACAAAACTTGTCAATGATTACACCAGATATATTTATACCTCTCATGATTGCACTTCTTTTTGTTATCGGTATCTTTATTGGTTCAATTGGATCTGGTATATCAATGAGACGTTTCCTAAAGATTTAATACTATATTTCTTGAAATACTAGAATGATAATGTAAATATAAAAGAGGAAGTGTAAAAACTTTCTCTTTTTTCTCTATTTTTTTTATAAAAGCCTTTACAAAAAAAATTAAAGTGGTATAATTAATACATAGTTAAGTGCAAACGTTTTCGTAAAACGTTTGCCTAAATAAAAATAAAGGAGATTTGAATGATGAAAGATACATTCAAAAATGTCTTGTCTTTCGAGTTTTGGCAAAAATTCGGTAAGGCTTTGATGGTGGTTATCGCTGTTATGCCGGCTGCTGGTTTGATGATTTCAATCGGTAAGTCACTTGTGATGATCAACCCTAACTTTGCCCCACTCGTTATTACTGGTGGTGTACTAGAGCAAATCGGTTGGGGAGTTATCGTTAACCTTCATATCTTATTTGCCCTCGCTATTGGAGGAAGCTGGGCTAAGGAACGTGCTGGTGGTGCGTTTGCGGCAGGTCTTGCCTTTATCCTAATTAATCGTATTACTGGTACAATCTTTGGCGTATCAGGAGATATGTTGAAAAATCCAGAAGCTATGGTAACAACACTCTTTGGTGGATCAATCAAGGTTGCTGATTACTTCATTAGTGTTATGGAAGCCCCAGCACTTAACATGGGTGTTTTCGTAGGGATTATTTCTGGTTTTATTGGAGCAACTGCTTATAATAAATACTACAACTTCCGTAAGCTTCCTGATGCACTTTCATTCTTTAACGGAAAACGTTTTGTACCATTTGTAGTTATTCTTCGTTCAGTAATCGCTGCAATTGTACTTTCAGCTTTCTGGCCACTTGTGCAAACTGGTATTAATAGCTTTGGTATCTGGATTGCTAACTCACAAGAAACTGCTCCAATCCTTGCACCATTCTTGTATGGTACATTGGAACGCTTGCTCTTGCCATTTGGTCTTCACCACATGTTGACTATCCCAATGAACTACACAGCTCTTGGTGGTACTTATGAAGTCTTAACTGGTGCAGCAAAAGGTAGCCAAGTATTTGGTCAAGATCCACTTTGGCTTGCATGGGTAACAGACCTTGTAAACCTTAAAGGTTCAGACGCAAGTCACTACCAACAATTGTTAGATACTGTTCACCCAGCTCGTTTCAAAGTTGGACAAATGATCGGTTCATTCGGTATCTTGATGGGTGTGATTGTTGCCATCTACCGTAATGTTGATGCTGACAAGAAACACAAATACAAAGGTATGATGATTGCGACAGCTCTTGCAACATTCCTGACAGGGGTTACTGAACCAATCGAATACATGTTCATGTTCATCGCAACACCTATGTATCTTGTTTACTCACTTGTTCAAGGTGCTGCCTTCGCTATGGCTGACGTTGTGAACCTACGTATGCACTCATTCGGTTCAATCGAGTTCTTGACTCGTACACCTATTGCGATTAGTGCGGGTATCGGTATGGATATCGTTAACTTCGTTTGGGTGACTGTTCTCTTTGCTGTAATCATGTACTTTATCGCAAACTTCATGATTCAAAAATTCAACTACGCAACTCCAGGACGTAATGGAAACTACGAAACTGCTGAAGGTTCAGAAGAAGCTAGCAGCGCAGTGAAAGTTGCAACAGGTTCTCAAGCTGTAAACATTATCAACCTTCTTGGTGGACGTGCAAACATCGTTGATGTTGATGCATGTATGACTCGTCTTCGTGTAACTGTTAAGGATGCAGATAGAGTCGGTGATGCAGAACAATGGAAAGCAGAAGGAGCTATGGGTCTTGTCATGAAAGGACAAGGAGTTCAAGCTATCTACGGTCCAAAAGCAGACGTATTGAAATCTGATATTCAAGATATCCTTGATTCAGGTGAAATCATTCCTGAAACTCTTCCAAGTCAAATGACAGAAGCGCAACAAAACACTGTTCAATTCAAAGGTCTTACTGAGGAAGTTTACTCAGTAGCAGATGGTCAAGTTGTTGCTTTGGAACAAGTAAAAGATCCAGTATTTGCGCAAAAAATGATGGGTGACGGATTTGCTGTAGAACCTGCAAATGGAAACATTGTATCTCCAGTTTCAGGTACTGTATCAAGCATCTTCCCTACAAAACATGCTCTTGGTCTTGTGACTGAAGCAGGTCTTGAAGTATTGGTTCACATTGGTTTGGACACAGTAAGTCTTGAAGGAAAACCATTTACTGTTCATGTAGCTGAAGGACAAAAGGTTGTAGCAGGTGATCTTCTTGTCACAGCTGACTTGGATGCTATCCGTGCAGCAGATCGTGAAACTTCAACAGTGGTTGTCTTCACAAATGCTGAAGCTATTAAATCAGTTAAATTAGAACAAACAGGTTCTCTTGCAGCTAAAACAGCAGTTGCTAAAGTAGAATTGTAATACACTTGAGGTTGGAAGCTGTTTTCCAACCTCTTGTTTTAGGAGAAAAGCATGAAATTTTTAACACTCAATACTCATAGCTGGATGGAAAAAGAAGCTGAGAAAAAATTCCAGCTCTTGCTTGAAGATATTCTTGATAAAGATTATGATTTGATTTGTTTCCAAGAAATCAATCAGGAGATTACTTCGCCAGAGGTGGAGGTTAATGACCTTTATCAAGCTTTGCCAGCAGCTGAGCCTATTCACCAAGACCATTATGTTAGACTTTTGGTTGAAAAGTTGTCAAAGCAAGGAAAAAATTACTATTGGACTTGGGCCTATAACCATATTGGTTATGACCGCTACCATGAAGGTGTGGCTATCTTGTCTAAAACACCTATTGAAGCAAGAGAAATTTTGGTTTCAGATGTGGATGATCCAACAGACTATCATACTCGCCGTGTCGCCCTGGCCGAAACTGTAGTCGATGGCAAGGATCTTGCAGTTGCCAGTGTCCATCTTTCTTGGTGGGATAAAGGGTTCCAAGAAGAATGGGCACGATTTGAAGCTGTCTTGAAGAAATTGAACAAGTCACTTTTGCTTGCTGGAGATTTCAACAACCCAGCTGGTCAGGAAGGTTACCAAGCTATTTTAGCTAGTCCATTAGGCTTACAAGACGCATTTGAAGTTGCTCAAGAGAAAAGTGGTAGCTATACTGTTCCACCAGAAATTGATGGCTGGAAGGGGAACACAGAACCCCTTCGAATCGACTATGTTTTTACTACCAAAGAGTTAGAGGTGGAAAATTTACATGTCGTATTTGATGGTAACAAGAGTCCACAAGTTAGTGATCACTATGGCTTGAGTGCTATTTTAAACTGGAAATAATAACTGATACTCTTCGAAAATCTCTTCAAACCACGTCAACGTCGCCTTGCCGTACTTAAGTACAGTCTGTGGCTAGTTTTCTAGTTTGCTCTTTGATTTTCATTGAGTATGAAAAGAGGTTGGGATTATAAAATTCCAGCCTTTTTCTGATTAGATGAACTACTGAAAGTAAGCTCTATGAGTGAGACTACTGAAATGGAATAAAATATGATATAATTGATAAGATAGATAGAATCGAGGATATTATGTCATTTACGAAATTTCAATTTAAAAAATATATTAGTGAAGCCTTGGAGGAGTTGAAATTTACAACTCCAACAGAGGTGCAAGATAAGTTGATTCCTATTGTTTTGGCTGGTCGTGACCTAGTCGGTGAATCAAAAACAGGTTCAGGTAAGACTCATACTTTCTTGTTGCCGATTTTCCAGCAATTAGATGAAGCCAGCGATAGTGTTCAAGCAGTCATTACTGCACCGAGCCGTGAATTAGCTACTCAAATTTACCAATCAGCCCGTCAGATTGCTACTCACTCAGAAGTAGAAGTTCGTGTGGTTAATTATGTGGGAGGGACAGATAAGGCTCGCCAGATTGACAAATTGGCAAGTAACCAGCCTCATATTGTTATCGGAACTCCTGGCCGTATTTATGACTTAGTTAAGTCTGGTGACCTAGCTATTCACAAGGCCAAGACCTTTGTGATCGATGAGGCAGACATGACCTTGGATATGGGATTCTTAGAAACGGTTGATAAGATTGCTGGAAGCCTTCCAAAAGATCTGCAATTCATGGTCTTCTCAGCGACTATCCCACAAAAGTTGCAACCATTCTTGAAAAAATACTTGTCAAATCCTGTTATGGAGAAAATCAAGACCAAAACGGTTATTTCTGATACTATTGATAATTGGTTGATTTCGACCAAGGGCCGAGATAAGAATGCTCAAATTTACCAGTTGACTCAGTTGATGCAACCGTATTTGGCAATGATTTTTGTTAACACTAAAACGCGTGCTGATGAATTGCATTCATATCTGACTGCTCAAGGCTTGAAGGTGGCAAAAATCCATGGGGATATTGCCCCTCGTGAACGCAAGAGAATCATGAATCAGGTAAAAAATCTGGATTTTGAGTATATTGTCGCAACAGATTTGGCAGCGCGTGGAATTGACATTGAAGGTGTTAGTCATGTCATCAATGATGCCATTCCGCAAGATTTATCTTTCTTTGTTCATCGAGTTGGTCGTACTGGAAGAAATGGCCTACCAGGTACAGCTATTACCCTTTATCAGCCAAGTGATGACTCGGATATCCGTGAGTTGGAGAAATTGGGAATCAAGTTTACTCCTAAGATGGTCAAAGACGGGGAATTTCAAGATACTTATGACCGTGATCGTCGTGCCAACCGTGAGAAAAAACAAGATAAACTTGATATCGAAATGATTGGTTTGGTTAAAAAGAAAAAGAAAAAAGTCAAACCAGGTTATAAGAAGAAAATTCAATGGGCGGTTGATGAAAAACGTCGCAAGACCAAGCGTGCTGAAAATCGTGCTCGCGGTCGTGCAGAGCGTAAAGCAAAACGTCAAACATTTTAATAGAAATTGTTGGAGTACTGAGCTCCAACTTTTTTATTTATGAGAATGAACTATCTAAACAGAAACACTACATTAAAGACTGTAAATTGCGTTAAAAAATGGTATAATGATAAAGTTATATAGTCCCGATAAGATGGTAGAAATTTCTATTTTTTTGTTTCGAGTCGTAACTCGCAAAGAATGACGGCTCTAAAGTAGTCGCTCGTCATTTTACGGTTGCCGCTATAAGGCGGTCACCCTATGCGCCTTACTAGCTTTAGAAATAAAAAAGTATCGTTTTTATTTCTTACGCGTTGTAACTCTTAGAAAATGAAAATACCTATCAGTACTTTGTAACTCTATAACACTATTTTTAAGGGGGGACATTTTTATGTCAGAACGTAAATTATTCACGTCTGAATCTGTATCTGAGGGGCATCCAGATAAGATTGCAGACCAAATTTCAGATGCGATTTTGGATGCTATTTTAGCTAAAGATCCAGAGGCGCACGTTGCTGCTGAGACAGCTGTATATACTGGTTCAGTCCATGTTTTTGGAGAAATTTCTACAAATGCCTATGTGGATATTAACCGTGTGGTTCGTGATACCATTGCAGAGATTGGTTACACCAATACAGAATATGGTTTTTCTGCTGAGACTGTAGGAGTACATCCATCTTTGGTAGAACAATCTCCTGATATTGCCCAAGGTGTTAACGAAGCCTTGGAGGTTCGTGGGAATGCAGATCAAGATCCGCTTGACTTGATTGGAGCTGGAGACCAAGGGCTCATGTTTGGATTTGCAGTGGATGAAACAGAAGAGCTCATGCCATTGCCAATTTCACTAAGTCATAAGTTGGTTCGTCGTCTGGCAGAACTTCGTAAGTCTGGTGAAATC
This sequence comes from Streptococcus sp. OH4692_COT-348, assembly GCF_003859975.1. Taxonomy (GTDB): domain Bacteria; phylum Bacillota; class Bacilli; order Lactobacillales; family Streptococcaceae; genus Streptococcus. The sequence goes on along the minus strand of NZ_RQZB01000006.1, from coordinate 31,896 downwards.
AGTTATCTTCGCCCAGATGCTAAATCACAAGTTACAGTTGAGTATGATGAAAATGACCGTCCAGTACGTGTGGATACAGTCGTTATTTCAACTCAGCACGATCCAGAAATTAGCAATGAACAAATTCACAATGATGTCATTAGCAAGGTTATCAAGGAAGTTATTCCAGCTTCTTACTTGGATGAGCAAACCAAATTCTTCATCAATCCAACTGGTCGCTTTGTAATCGGTGGACCTCAAGGGGATTCAGGTTTGACTGGTCGTAAGATTATCGTGGACACTTATGGTGGCTACTCTCGTCATGGTGGTGGTGCCTTCTCTGGTAAGGATGCGACTAAGGTGGACCGTTCAGCCTCTTATGCGGCTCGCTATATTGCCAAGAACATTGTTGCAGCGGGTCTCGCTAAGAAAGCAGAAGTGCAATTGGCCTATGCCATCGGTGTTGCCCAGCCTGTTTCTGTCCGTATCGATACCTTTGGTACAGGAGCAGTAGCTGAAAGCAAGCTTGAAAAAGCAGCTCGTCAAATCTTTGATCTTCGTCCTGCAGGAATTATCCAAATGCTGGACCTTAAGCGTCCAATTTACCGTCAAACAGCGGCTTATGGACACATGGGACGTACAGATATTGATCTTCCATGGGAACGTTTGGATAAGGTAGATGCTTTGAAAGAAGCTGTAAAATAGATAAGAAAACCAACGTTTTGAACGTTGGTTTTTATAAATATAAGTTATCCTTATTTAAATAGGATTTGTAAATTGCTAGTCTGTTATAATTTATTTATTGTTTTTAAAAATACCCAGTTACCAATTGATTTTGATCCGTATTCTAAGTCCATATGGTCCAGTAATACATAATCGTTTTTTTCGTAGAATGAGGCATTTCTTGCTGTGCTGGTAATGAGACCCAAGTGTTTACAGCCTTTTGATTTGACATAGGGTTCAATCCCTTGTGTCAGAAAAGTACTGCCTATTCCCTGTCCCTTACTTTCTATATTGACAGCTAAAGCCATCAAATACCAATCAAACTCTCCTGATTGTTCTAAATGCTTCTTAGAACGTTTTACAAAGTCAAAGTATTTAAAAAGATTTCGTGGTCGAATGTAGCGAAAAATGTTTGTTCCGCCATTTTGTAGATAGGATAGTATACAGAAATCCTTTTGTTGCAAAAGGGCGACTGCAAGTAATTCTCCATCTTGTTCCGCAATTAAACAATGTCCCTTTTTAATATAGACTCTGGTAAGCATTGTTTGTAATGTTTCTACAAAATTAGGATAATAATCAGGTTTCTTTAAATCATCAGTTATAATCGTTAAAAAGGGATAGTCAAGAAAGGAATTGGCTAATAGTTTTCCAATTTTTTCGTATTCTTCAAGTCTTGCCTCTCGATATATCATGTCTCCCATGCTTGTCTCCTTTGTTACCTATAAAATTGTGTATGATAGGATTTCAAGATAAAAAATTGGAGATGATTTAAAAAGCTAAATAAACCCAATTTTGTTCCATAAGGTTTAAAAGACTTTTTAATCTCTCCAAGATTTTATTTGGTCGGAATTGAAATTCCAATTAATTTTTCTGAATAGAGGGTTTTGATATTGGCCTCATCAATAGAGTCCTTATCAATTTTACGTTTCAAGAAAAATTCTTGAATAGCTTCGATTTCAGGTTCGCGAATAGCACGGTGTTTGTTTGAGATGAGGATTTCATAGTGAAGCGGAGCTTGGGTAAAAATAACATCTGTATTACCTGCAGAATAAACCTCAACAAGGGTTGCATCTGTACTTTCTAGCTGGCTTTTTACAAGTTGCGAGTGTGAGTTTGTCGTATTGATAAGCTTCATAACATTTCCTCCGATTTTCTAATTCTATTATAGCATTTTTTGAATAAAGTAGCTTGATTTAGTCAATCTTATGCTGTTTTTTCCAAGATTGAATTGCCCATTTATGACTACCACGTTTGAGATTTTCAATAGCCTCGTCAATAGGGAACCAGGCAATATGATTAAAGTCCTCTAGTGGTTTTTGTACTTCTTTGAAAGAAGTCGCTTCATAGAGGTAGGCAGGATTGTAGTAGTAGGTGTCACGATGACGAGAATAGAAATATTCATCAGCTTGTCCGTAATAGGCACCAATTTCAGCTGTGAAGCCAAGCTCTTCAATCAATTCACGTTTTAGGGCTTCTTGATGATTTTCACCTGCTTCAATTTCGCCACCTGGTAAGAACCAAGCGCCATTAGGTGCTTGAACAAGAACAATGTGTTTTTGTTCAGTATCAGGGATAACAGCATATACGCCATAACGAGCAACATAGTCTGTATTCGCCTTTTTTTCTCCGAAAGTTGGATTTGCCATTGCATTTTCCTCATTATCTATTGTCTTTATTATTATCTTAATGGACAAAGGCCAAGCTGTCAAGAATTTATAGTGACTTTTGTAAAAAGGAGCAGAAAATTTTCATTTTCTACTCCTTTTCTATAGGATTTATACTTCTTTATCAGAAGTTTTTACTTCAGCTTTTTTGGCAGATTTGATTTGAATGTTGCCCTTGCTGGTCATAACTGCCTTGAGGTATTTTTCGCTTGGATTTTCAAGGTAGTAGTCAGTGATTGCGTCCTCAATATAGTCTTGAATAGTACGACGAAGTGGACGTGCTCCCATTTTTGGATCATAACCGAGGTCAACTAATTTTTCTTTGACCTTTTCAGTTACATTTAAATGAATGTTGTTGCTAGAAAGGCGCTTGTTAACATCTGCTAGCATAAGTTCGACAATCTGAAGGAGGTTCTCCTTGCTGAGAGCCTTAAATTCGATAATACCATCAAAACGGTTCATAAACTCTGGGCTAAAGAAGTTACCGAGTTCACCGAGAACAGAATTGGTACGTCCTTCTCTAGCAGCACCAAATCCAACGCTGGCTTCGGCTTTACCAGTACCAGCATTTGAAGTCATGATGATGATTGCGTCCTTGAAGCTAACAGTGCGTCCTTGCCCATCTGTCAAACGACCATCGTCTAAGACCTGGAGGAACATATGCATGACATCTGGATGAGCTTTCTCTACTTCATCTAAGAGAATAAGAGAGTAGGGATTGCGACGAACTTTTTCAGTTAATTGCCCAGCCTCATCGTAGCCAACATAACCTGGAGGGGCACCAACTAATTTAGCTACACTGTGTTTTTCCATGTATTCGCTCATGTCAAAGCGAATCATGCTGTCAGCAGAACCAAAGAGTTCGATAGCTAGTTGTTTGGAAAGTTCTGTTTTACCGACACCAGTTGGTCCGACAAAAAGGAAGCTTCCAATTGGACGGTTAGGCGTACCGAGACCGACACGATTACGGCGAATAGCCTTGGCAATCTTATAGACTGCATCATCTTGGCCAATAACATGAGACTTGAGATCTTCGGCTAGATGGATGAGTTGAGATTGTTCTTTCTCTTTCAAATCACCAACAGGAATATTGGTTTTCTGCTCGATAATATGCTCAATAGTTTTCTCGCTGATGATAGGAATATCTTGATCCGTAACCTTTTTCTTTTGCATTTCCTTATACTTAGCAATCTGGTCGCGGAAGTAGGCAGCCTTCTCAAAATCTTCCTCTCGTGTAGCTTGAGACTTGAGATTTTCAGCCTCAATCAAGCGCTGATCAATCACTTTAGGATCCACAAAATTCAAGGTCAAGTTCATCTTAGAACCAGCTTCATCCAGGAGGTCGATGGCCTTGTCAGGCAAGAAGCGATCTTGGATGTAGCGATTGGAAAGAGTTGCAGCTGCTTCAATTGCAGCATCGGTATACTGAACGTGGTGGTAGTCTTCGTATTTCTTTTGAATTCCTTTGAGGATGGTGATTGTTTCTTCCACTGTTGGTTCATCGACCTTAACAGGTTGCATACGACGCTCTAGGGCTGCATCCTTTTCAATGATACGGTATTCATTGAGGGTAGTAGCACCGACCAATTGCAGTTCTCCACGAGCAAGGGCGGGCTTGAGGATATTTCCTGCATCCATATTGCCATCGCCTGCAGAACCAGCACCGACAATTTCATGGATTTCATCGATAAAGAGGATAATATCCTCACGTTTGCGAATTTCTTCCATGAGTTTTTGAATGCGTTCTTCAAATTGTCCTCGAATACCCGTTCCTTGAACCAAGCTAACCACATCCAGACGGATGACTTGTTTGCCTTGGAGTTTATGCGGAACATCTCCATCAACGATTTTCTGAGCTAGACCTTCGACAACGGCAGTTTTTCCGACACCTGGTTCACCGATAAGAACAGGATTATTCTTGGTTCTGCGATTGAGAATTTCTATGACACGGATAATCTCATCGTCGCGCCCAATAACGGGGTCAATATCTCCACGACGGGCAATTTCAGTTACGTTGATACCAAATTCTTCCAGCAGGCCTTTTTCTTGGCTTGGTGGAGGAGTTTGAGCAGGTCCACGATTTTGGGAACCATAACCGCCATTTCCACCGTAACCTCCACCTGATTGGGTTGGGGGAGTCGGAGGAGTATTGCTAGAAGGTCTAAAATTATTTAGGTCATTGAAGAAATCACCGAAAGGATCAAAGTCACGATTGTTCAGATCAGTTATACCTTTAAAGAGGCTATTGTTAGGATCTGTCTTGATAATCTTATAGCAGTTTTGACAGAGGTCAATTTGTTTTTGCTTTCCATTGAGATTGGTATAAAGATGAATTGTTGAGTCATTGATTTTACAGTTTTGACAAAGCATACATCTACCTCATTTCTTTCTTTAGCTTGACCTGTCCAAAGGTCAATAATAGTCAAATTTCTATACTCTCATTATAACAGGATTGGGGTGTAAAGCAAGTAAAAAGATTGAGGCTTTGAGAAGTTGTTATAATGAAAATATTTGTGGATTTGGACTATAAAAAAATCCTATTTGTGAGACAAAAAGGATTTTGGTTAGACATGCAGGGTGTAATCCCAGCTTGTTTTGTGTTAGTAAAGGAGTTCGTAAATCTCCATTGCAATCAAGTCAATGCTGTCAAACGTATAAGTTTCGCGAGCTTCGACATCACGAAGGGTAAAGATTGAGCCGTTTTCTTCGTCGTGGCTGTATGCAACTTCTGCAACAACAACTCCTTCGCGTTCAAAATTACGTTTTAAATTTCCGCCGTCTTTTGCCATTGCTTCAAGGCGGTTGATGATTCTAACCAAATGTGATTCCATTTTGATTCTCCTTCATTTCTTATCGTTACTATTTTACCATAAAGGAGCTCAACTTGCCTAGAAAAAACTAAGATTTCTCGCTAATTCTACCATCTTAAAGTTTTTTTGAATAAATTAGACAAAAGATTTGAATTTTAATTCAATTTATATTATAATCATACAGTATTCTATTTTAGAAAGCAGTGTGACTATGAATTTTTCTTTTTTACCTAAGTATTTACCTTATTTTAACTATGGGGCTGTCGTGACGGTTCTCATTTCTATTTGTGTTGTCTTTTTGGGAACCATTTTGGGTGTTGTATTGGCTTTTGGGCAACGTTCAAAGTTTAAGCCGCTTGTTTGGCTTGCCAACTTATACGTTTGGATTTTCCGTGGGACACCGATGATGGTTCAGATTATGATTGCCTTTGCTCTAATGCATATCAATGCTCCGACTATTCAGGTTGGGATTTTGGGTGTTGATCTTTCTCGTCTGATTCCAGGGATTTTGATTATTTCTATGAACAGTGGTGCTTATGTTTCTGAGACTGTTCGTGCTGGGATTAATGCGGTTCCAAAAGGTCAGCTAGAGGCGGCCTATTCTTTAGGGATTCGTCCTAAAAATGCGATGCGCTATGTGATTTTGCCACAAGCTATCAAAAATATTTTGCCAGCATTGGGAAACGAATTTATCACTATTATCAAAGATAGTTCCCTCTTATCAGCTATTGGTGTCATGGAGTTGTGGAATGGAGCTACAACAGTTTCCACAACAACCTATCTACCTTTAACACCACTTTTATTTGCAGCCTTTTATTACTTGATTATGACCTCTATTTTGACAGTAGCCTTGAAAGCTTTTGAAAAACGTATGGGACAAGGAGATAAAAAATAATGACAGAAACCTTGATAAAAATTGAAAATTTACATAAATCCTTTGGAAAGAATGAAGTATTGAAGGGCATCAACCTCGAGATTAAAAGAGGAGAAGTTGTCGTTATCATCGGTCCTTCAGGGAGTGGGAAATCTACCTTGCTTCGTTCTATGAATTTGTTGGAAGAAGCGACCAAGGGGAAGGTTATCTTTGAGGGGGTCGATATTACGGACAAGAAGAATGACCTCTTTGCCATGCGTGAGAAGATGGGCATGGTTTTTCAACAATTCAATCTCTTTCCTAATATGACTGTGATGGAAAATATCACCTTGTCTCCTATCAAGACCAAAGGTGAAAGTAAGGAAGTTGCAGAGAAGAGAGCTCAGGAACTTTTGGAAAAAGTTGGTTTACCAGATAAGGCAACTGCTTATCCACAGAGTTTGTCAGGTGGTCAGCAACAGCGGATTGCTATTGCGCGTGGTTTAGCTATGGAACCAGATGTTTTGCTCTTTGACGAGCCAACTTCAGCCCTGGACCCTGAAATGGTAGGTGAAGTGTTGGCTGTTATGCAAGACTTAGCCAAGTCAGGAATGACTATGGTTATCGTAACACATGAAATGGGATTTGCCCGTGAGGTGGCAGATCGTGTCATCTTTATGGCAGACGGTGTGGTTGTTGAAGACGGAACACCTGAACAGATTTTTGAACAAACCCAAGAACAACGAACTAAGGATTTCTTGAGTAAGGTTTTATAAGTTAGCTTTGCTGAGCTGTTTGTAATCAGTTTTAAACTTTCACGAAAAGATTAGTGAAAAGCTCGACCAGAGCTTTTTCTTATAGTTTGAAACTATAGGGTAGCCTAGGAAAGAAGTGTTAGAGGGGAGCAGTAGTTTTTGGTATAATGGAAGATATTTGAAAGAAAAGAGAAGTGATATGACACAGATTATTGATGGGAAGGCTCTAGCAGCTAAGTTACAAGGACAGCTGGCTGAAAAGACTGCAAGATTAAAGGAAGAAACGGGGCTAGTACCTGGTTTGGTAGTGATTTTGGTTGGGGACAACCCTGCCAGCCAAGTCTATGTTCGGAACAAGGAGAGGTCAGCCCTTGCGGCTGGTTTCCGTAGCGAAGTATTGCGAGTTCCAGAGACTATTAGTCAAGCGGAGTTGTTAGATTTGATTGTTGAATACAATCAAGATCCGGCTTGGCATGGGATATTGGTACAGTTACCATTACCAAAACATATTGATGAGGAGGCAGTTCTATTGGCTATTGACCCAGAAAAGGATGTGGATGGTTTCCATCCTCTAAATATGGGACGTCTTTGGTCTGGTCATCCAGTCATGATTCCTTCGACACCTGCAGGAATTATGGAAATGTTTCATGAATATGGGGTTGACTTGGAAGGTAAAAATGCGGTCGTCATCGGTCGTTCCAATATCGTTGGAAAACCTATGGCCCAGCTTCTTTTGGCCAAGAATGCTACAGTGACTTTGACACACTCACGGACTCATAATCTTGCCAAGGTGGCTGCTAAAGCAGATATTCTGGTGGTAGCAATCGGTCGTGCCAAGTTTGTGACTGCTGACTTTGTCAAACCTGGTGCGGTTGTCATTGATGTCGGGATGAACCGCGATGAAAATGGGAAGCTCTGTGGGGATGTTGATTATGAGGCGGTTGCCCCACTTGCTAGCCACATTACGCCAGTCCCTGGAGGTGTCGGTCCTATGACCATTACTATGCTGATGGATCAAACTTATCAAGCAGCACTTAGGACATTGGATATAAAATAGGAAAAAAGAAGGTAGAATAATGTTTTACCTTCTTTTTATGTAGTGTATGTAAATGAATGCAGTCTATAATGATATGAGTCCATAAACTATAAATTTGAAGTATGAAAATGCTATTAATGGAATGAAATTTGTATTGGAAAGAGTCTAGAATAGAAAGCTACTTTCATTGCACCTATTTCTTTTGAATGAACTTATCTTGCATACCATTTTATTAGGTTAAATTGATGGAAAATGATTGCAATTTTAGGTGTGTTTTGATATATTCAATATATAAAATATATTATCGAACTTGGTACTTGTTTGTGTATTCAGAAGGAGGTTATTTTTTAAATAAAGTAAACGCTTACTTTGTATCAAGAAAAAGAAATGAGGATTTTAATGAACAAAAGACTTTTTGATAAACGTTGTCATTATAGCATTCGTAAATTTGCAATAGGTGCGGCATCTGTAATGATTGGGGCTAGTATATTTGGTATTTCAGCTGTACAAGCTGAGGAAGTGGCTTCATCCAATACTCAAACAGAAGAAACAACTGTTCATCAACCTCAGCCTTTAGATAAGCTTCCCGATGATGTGGCAGCTGCTATCGCAAAGGCTGATGAGAATGGCGGGCGTGAGTTTGTAAAACCCAAAGCTGAGTCGACAGAAGATAAAGTGACTAAGGATACAGAAACTACTAGACCTGCTAACGATGGTAGTCATGAATTGGCTAGTCCTAAAGTGGAAACTCCAAATAAAGTAGAAGAAAGAACCAAAACTGAGGACAAACAGAAATCTGAAGAGACAAATCCAAAGCCTGTTGAATCTGCAGTAACAGCTGGAACAGAAGTAAAAGAGGATTCTAAAAAAACTTCTGAAAAGGACCAAGTGAAAGCAGACACTGAGATCAAACCTTCTTCTGAAAAATCGCAAGCACTATCTGGAGAGTCAAACAAAGCTGAAGTTGAAAAGGAAAAACAGCTATTATCGGATCGAAAACAAGATTTTAATAAAGATTGGTATTTTAAACTAAATGCTCAAGGCGATTTTTCAAAAAAAGATGTGGATGTTCATGATTGGTCTAAATTGAATCTTCCTCATGATTGGAGTATTTATTTTGACTTTGATCACAAGTCTCTCGCGCGTAATGAAGGTGGCCAGTTAAATGGTGGGACAGCTTGGTATCGTAAGACTTTCACATTAAATGAAGCAGACAAGAATAAGGATGTTCGTATCAATTTTGATGGGGTTTACATGGATTCAAAGGTCTATGTAAATGGTAAATTTGTAGGACATTATCCAAGTGGCTATAATCATTTTTCATATGATATCACAGAATTTTTAAACAAGGATGGTAGTGAAAATTCAATTACTGTTCAAGTGACCAATAAGCAACCAAGTAGTCGTTGGTATTCAGGAAGTGGGATTTATCGTGATGTAACTCTCAGTTATCGTGATAAAGTCCATGTTGCCGAAAATGGTAATCATATCACTACTCCAAAACTTGCTGAGCAAAAAGAAGGAAATGTTGAAACACAGGTTCAAAGTAAGATTAAAAATACGGATAAGAAGGCTGCTAAAGTCTTTGTGGAACAACAAATCTTTACTAAGGAAGGAAAGGTTGTATCAGAATTAGTTCGCTCTGAAACGAAGAATTTAGCAGAAAATGAAGTTGCAGATTTCAGACAAACAATCCTAGTTAATAAACCAACTCTTTGGACGACAAAAAGTTATCATCCTCAACTGTATGTGCTGAAAACAAAGGTTTATAAAGAAGGTCAACTAGTTGATGTAACAGAAGATACATTTGGTTACCGTTATTTCAATTGGACTGCTAAGGATGGTTTCTCTCTGAATGGTGAACGCATGAAATTCCACGGAGTAAGTATTCACCATGACAATGGAGCCTTGGGTGCAGAAGAGAATTATAAGGCTACCTATCGTAAATTAAAACTCTTGAAAGATATGGGGGTAAACTCTATTCGAACAACCCACAATCCAGCTAGTCCTCAGTTGCTTGATGCTGCAGCTAGTTTAGGTCTTTTGGTGCAAGAGGAAGCTTTTGATACTTGGTATGGTGGCAAGAAGACTTACGACTATGGACGGTTCTTTGATCAAGATGCAACTCATCCTGAAGCTAAGAAGGGGGAGAAGTGGTCTGATTTTGATCTTAGAACAATGGTAGAACGTGATAAGAATAATCCGTCTATCGTCATGTGGTCTCTTGGAAATGAAGTAGAAGAGGCAAATGGTAGTCCTCGTTCTATCGAAACTGCTAAACGTTTGAAGGCTGTCATTAAAGCGATTGATACCGAACGTTATGTTACCATGGGTGAGAATAAATTTAGTCGTGCAGCAACAGGTGATTTCTTAAAAGTTGCAGAAATCATGGATGCTGTCGGTATGAACTATGGTGAACGTTTTTATGATGCGGTTCGTAGAGCGCATCCAGACTGGCTCATTTATGGTTCTGAAACCTCTTCAGCTACTAGAACGCGTGATTCTTATTACAATCCTGCTCAAATCCTTGGACACGATAACCGTCCAAATCGTCACTATGAACAATCTGATTATGGTAATGACCGTGTTGGATGGGGAAGAACAGCTACTGAGTCATGGACTTTTGATCGTGATCGTGCTGGCTATGCTGGACAATTTATCTGGACAGGAATTGACTATATCGGTGAACCAACTCCATGGCATAACCAAGATAATACACCTGTAAAAAGTTCTTACTTTGGTATTATCGATACGGCTGGCTTACCGAAGAATGATTTTTACCTTTACCGTAGTGAATGGTATAGTGCTAAAGAAAAGCCAACTGTCCGAATTTTACCGCATTGGAACTGGACTGAAGAGACTCTTAAGGATCGCAAGATGCTGGTCGATGGAAAGGTTCCAGTTCGTACCTTCTCAAATGCTGCAAGTGTCGAATTGTTCTTAAATGGTGAGTCGCTTGGTAAAAAGGAATTTACTAAGAAAACGACAGAAGATGGACGTCCATATCATGAGGGGGCTAAACCAAATGAATTGTATCTTGAGTGGCTTGTAAAATACCAACCAGGTACACTGACTGCGATTGCTCGAGATGAAAAAGGCAACGAAATTGCGCGTGATAGTGTGACAACTGCTGGGGAGCCAGCAAGGGTTCGTCTGACTAAAGAAGAGCATGTTATCACAGCAGATGGTAAAGATTTATCTTACATCCATTACGAAATTGTTGATGGCGATGGGAATGTGGTTCCGACAGCTAACAATCTTGTTCATTTCAATCTTCATGGTCAGGGACAGATTGTTGGTGTGGATAATGGAGAACAAGCTAGCCGTGAGCGCTACAAAGCTCAAGCAGATGGAACATGGCAAAGACGTGCTTTCAATGGTAAAGGAGTTGTCATTGTAAAATCAACAGAAAAAGAAGGAAAATTTACTCTTTATGCAGATTCTGCTGGTTTAACTTCTGATAGCGCAACGGTCGCAACTGTGTCTGGTAAGAAAGAAAACCGTCATTTTGTAGCCTTTGCTCCTGTAAAAGCAACAACTGATGTGACTACTAATCCTGAATTGCCTCAAACAGTAACAGCTATTTATAGCGACGGTAGTGTTGAGGAAAAGACTGTAACATGGGATGTGCCAGCTGATTTGCTTACAAGTGCAGGTGAGAAAAAAGTATCTGGACGTGTAGAAGGTTTGGAAACCAAAGCTGAGGCACTTGTAAAAGTTGTTGCCTTAGATAGATGGTTACCAAAAGTTGCTACAGTACCAGTTGGTACAACTGTAGCTTATTTGGATAAAACAGTCACAGCTGTTCTGACAGATGGTAGCTTGATTGATACTGATGTTGTTTCTTGGACCTTGAAAGATCCTGCTGCTTTGAACAAGGAAGGGGGACGTACGGAGGCTACTGGTAAATTGGTAGATGACGACCGTGAAGTGACGGCAACCTTTATCGCAAGCAGTAAGGAAACAACAAGTAGCATTACAGGACTTACTGTTGGGGATAAAGCTCTTGAGAACTTCGAGTCTGGCAAGACTTATTACCGTGTATCCCTTCCTTACACTGGAACAATTCCAAGTGTTGGGGCTCAGACTACTGGTTATCAAGTAACTGTTCAGCAAGCTTCTGCTGATAATGGTTATCAGGCCTCAGTCTTCTTGAGTAATCAAAAGGGTGACTTGGTTCAAACTTATTTAATTCAGTTTGTGAAGGAATCCCCTGCCTTGAAACGTTTGGAAGTAGTTGTGGAAGAAAAAGAAACTGCTACTGAAGATCAAGTCTTAACTTATCGTGTCATTGGTAGTTATGAGGATGGTTCTCAAACAGAATTTTCAGCTTCAGATATTCACCTAGAAGCTAAATCATCTGATGGTGGGCATCTTGAGGTGAATGGACAGAACTTGTTGCTCTATACTAAGGGAAGAGTGACTTTGACACCTCGAATCGATAATCAAACAGAGAAAACAGAATCTGTAACTACTGAAGTGGTGATTAAAGAAAATAAAGTCAGCAAGAAGATTGTGAAACTTCATCCTGTATCTATTTCTACAGACATTAATCAGCAACCGAATCTACCTAAAGAAGTTGGGGCAGAATTTGATAAGGGCTTGCCACGCAAAGTATCTGTAACTTGGGACAAGGTAGATGAAAAAGAATTGGGGCATTATCATAGATTTACGCTTAAAGGACATGTAGAAGGCACAGACATTGAAGCTCAAGCAACGGTGACAGTTGAAGGCTTACAAGTTGCAGAGGAAATCAGCCTCACAGTACCTAAGGGTGAGTCAGTTCAATTGCCAGCTAATGTTCGTGCTTACCATTCTAATGGAACAACTATCTATAAAGATGTAGTTTGGGATCAGGTTCCAGCCAACTTTAGTCAAACTGAAGGAGTCTATGAAATCAATGGTCGTTTAGTGGGTAGCAATCTGACCACTAAAGCTCATGTTCGAGTATCTAGTCAAGTTGTTGCTGGAAATAATATCTCTAAACAATGGACAGGTTCCCAATTGCCAGCTGCCATTGTATCCAATACAGGAGGAGATGACTCAGCTAATGCCTTGAACGACCTGACTGTGTCAAGAACGTCAACAGATGCTAAAAATAGATGGACTACTTGGAGAACAAATACTGATAATGATTGGGCTTCTATCTTGTTTGGTAATTCAGGAGACTTGACGAAACGTTTTGTCAATAATTTATCAGTTGATTTCTATACTGATGGAGCAATTGGTCTTCCAAAAGAATATGTAGTTGAATATTATGTAGGTAAAGAAATTCCTGATTTACCAAGTGATGTCAGTCATGCGCAACGAGATAGCAATCATCCATTTAATAATCCAGACAATTGGAAAGCAGTTGAAAATTTACATGCTCCAAGTCAGCTATCTGCAACTCAAACAAATCACTTCACATTTGACAAGGTAGAAACTTATGCTGTTCGTATTCGTATGAAGAAGGCTGATGGAACTTCAGGTGTTGGTCTGACAGAGCTAACTGTTCTTGGAAACAAGGTCTTAAGCTCTACAAGTTCAGAGATTTCTATCAAGGTAGATGGTAAGGATCTTGAACACTTTAATCCATCTAAGACTGATTACTATATTCCTCAATCTAGCAAAGAAATCACTGCAACCGCTAGCAATAATGGTTTGGTAACAGTTGTTCCGGCAACCAGTCCAAAAGGTGCAACACGTCTCATCTTAAAAGCAGAAGATGGTACGGTATTGAAAGAATATCGAATCTTCCGCAATGATGAGAGAGAAACTAGCCAACCTCTTGCTGCAGAAAATAGTGCTAAAATTTTGAATGTTGGAGATGCTCTTCAACTTCCTTCAGAAGTCACTGTTTATTATCCAACTTCAACTACTTGGACTACAGCTAAACTAGCAGTGAAGTGGGATGCTATTCCTGAACATGCGACAGAGCATGAGGGAACATTTGAAATTACCGGTCATGTCATTGGTACAAATCTAACCACTAAAATGCAGGTGACAGTTGTTTCTAAAGGAAATCAAGTCATTTCAGAAAATCCAAGCAACAATGAAACGGATTCTAAAGCCTTTGCTTCGACAACGAACGATACACAAGCAGCTTCACACGATAGAATTTTCTATATCAATGATGGAAAATACAATGAAGATGGACGTTGGACAAACTGGTCTCGTACTCCGAAAAATGAAGAAACTTCTGTCGGGCTACTCTTTAAGAAGGACGGTAAAATTGCCTCCCAATCTATTGGAAAAGTAGCCATTCAGTTCTTTAAAGATAGTGGAACAGATGCCCCAGAGAAAATGGTTCTAGAAAGATATATTGGCCCTGCCTTTACAGAACCAAGTACTATTTCTCGTTATGAAGAAAATGCTGACCATCCATTCAACAAGGCAGAAAATTGGGCACCAATTCCTTACAAAGCTTCTGGAGAATTAGTAGCTGGGAAACTAATCGAGTTTAACTTTGAACCGGTTCAAGCGCCAGCTATTCGTGCTCGAATGACTCGTAAGTCTACTACTAACGGGCTAGCAGTAGTCGAATTTACAGCCTACTCTGCAGGCAAGGGAGCAGAAGTCGAAACACCGTCAGCGACTATTTCAATCGATGGAAAAGCATTGGAAAACTTTGATCCAAATGTGACAGAGTACACCCTAACAACAATGGGAACTAAACCAAAAGTCACTGCGACAACTAGTGGACATGGAGTAGTCACGGTAGTGGATCATGGAAATACAAATCTTCCAACACTTGTTCGTCTTGTTTCCAAAGATGGAAATCTGGTGAAAGAATATCGTTTACACTTTAAGTCTACCTTCCAAACAACACCGACAGAAGGCGTTAAGAACTTAGTTGCAGAAGCTCCAAGCTTGGAAATTGAAAAGACTCCACTTCCGTTTAAAGAAGTTATTCGTGAAACCCCTGAGCTTGCTCAAGGTAAACGTCGTGTAGTTTCTGAAGGACAAGCTGGAGAAAAAGTTGACTATATTCAAGTATCAGGAACTAATAGAACTCTTGTTCATTCTGAACAAAGAAAAGCTCAAGATCGTATTATTGAGGTAGGAGTAAAACCATCTATTTCAAATAGTAAGGGTGAGGAACCCGCGCCAGTAAACGAAGTTCCAGAATTCAAAGGCGGTGCTAACTTTGTAGAAGCAGCAGTAAACGAAGTTTCAGAATTTAAAGGTGGTTCTAACTTTGTAGAAGCAGCAGTAAACGAAGTTCCAGAATTCAAAGGCGGTGCTAACTTTGTAGAAGCAGCGGTCAATGAAGTTCCAGAATTCAAAGGCAGTGCTAACTTTGTAGAAGCAGCAGTAAACGAAGTTCCAGAATTTAAAGGTGGTTCTAACTTTGTAGAAGCAGCAGTCAATGAAGTTCCAGAATACACAGGAGTTCTAGCTACAGTAGGAGATCAAGCAGTACCAAGTGTTGAGAAACCTGAATTTAAGGGTGGTGTTAATGCTGTAATGGCTCTAGAACATAAACTTCCAGAGTACCGTGGTATTCTAGCTACAGTAGGGAATCAACCAGCACCGACAGTAGAAAAACCAGAGTTTAAACTAAGTTCGTTAGAAAAAGTTCAGACTCCAGAAGTACCAGTTCAAGTTGTCAAAGAAGACAAGAGATTGCCAGAAACTGGTGAAAAACAGTCAGAAACAGCTATTTTCTTGGCAGGTGTTACCTTGGCCTTATCAGCAGCTTTATTAACTGCAAAACGCAAAGAGGATTAGTCTGTGCGTCTAATACCATTCTATTTGTATAGATTGGTAGAAGATAAAAAATGAATCGATAAATGAGTCGAATAGATGGAGAGGACCAATTAGTCCTCCCCGTCTTTACTAGTAAAAATGGAATCGTTTACTTTCGTGTTGGGACGAAAGGAGAGTAGAGGGGCTTTGTCCCCTCTTTTTCTATATGAACGAAGAGATTTATATTTAAGATGCAAGGTGGATAGACTTTATAGTATAATGAATAGAGAGGAAAAAACGATGAAAGTGATTGATCAAGCCTTACTAGAAAAAGTCATTATCAAGCGGTCTCGTTTGAGCCATAAGGGAGATTATGGCCGTTTACTTTTACTGGGAGGGACTTATCCTTATGGTGGTGCCATCATCATGGCTGCTATAGCAGCTGTAAAAAGCGGTGCAGGATTGGTGACCGTTGGAACGGATAGGGAAAATATCTTAGCTCTGCACAGCCATTTACCTGAGGCTATGGCCTTTTCTCTTCAAGACCAGCAATTATTAAAAGAGCAAATAGAGAAGGCAGAAATTGTCTTATTGGGGCCTGGTTTAAGAGACGATACTTTTGGAGAGGACCTAATCAAGCAGGTCTTTGCTAATCTAAATCAAAATCAGATTTTGATTGTGGATGGAGGAGCCTTGACCATTCTTGCTAAGACCAAGTTGTCATTTCCGTCGAGCCAGATTATCCTAACTCCCCACCAAAAAGAATGGGAAAAATTGTCTGGAATTACGATTGAACAGCAAAAGGAAGCTGCAACGGCTAGTACCCTGACTTCCTTTCCTCAAGGAACAATTTTGGTGGAGAAAGGTCCAGCTACTCGTATTTGGCAAGTTGGTCAATCTGATTATTACCAGTTACAAGTTGGCGGTCCCTATCAGGCGACTGGGGGAATGGGAGATACTCTGGCTGGGATGATCGCAGGATTTGTAGGTCAATTCCGACAGGCCAGTCTCTACGAACGTGTGGCAGTAGCAACCCATCTTCATTCAGCCATAGCCCAAGAACTATCTCAAGAACATTATGTGGTCTTGCCGACGGAAATCAGCTCTTATCTGCCCAAAATAATGAAAAAAATATCTCAAAAAGGCACCTGATCGTTTCAGGCGCCTTTATATCTTTTAGAAAAATCCTTTAATCTTTCCAACGAGGCCATCTAGACCTTCAGAACCAGAAATCAACTGCTGAGCTTGAGAGAAATATTCTCCAAGCTGTTCTTGATTTTCTGCAACAAATGTTTTTGCAGCTTCAAAATCTTTTGTTTCGATTAATTCTTTTACTTGATTAAACAAATCTAATGGGTTCATCCTATTTCTCCTTTTCTGTATAATACTATTCAAACATTTTATAAAAATTTTTTCAAGCAAAGAGATTTTTCTATCGAAGTTGAGGGGTGTCAAACAGGGCTTTTTTTGATATAATTTTTAATGATGAATTCGAAAACTGATCGGTATGTGGTTGTTGATTTAGAGGCCACTAGCACCGGAAGCAAGGCAAAAATTATTCAAGTGGGTATTGTGGTGATTGAAAATGGCGAAATCGTCGATCAGTATGGGACTGATGTCAATCCCCATGAGCCCTTGGATTCTCATATAAAAGAATTAACAGGTTTGACTGATCAACGGTTGGCAGTTGCTCCAGAGTTTTCACAGGTAGCTGGAAGGATTTTTGAACTGGTCAAGGATGGTGTTTTTGTCGCGCACAATGTACAGTTTGATGCAAATCTTCTGGCAGAATACTTATTTTTTGAAGGTTATGAATTGAGAACTCCACGAGTAGATACCGTTGAGTTAGCACAGGTTTTGTATCCTCAGTTTGAAAAGTACAATCTCGGCATTCTCTGTCAAGAGTTAGGGATTAAGTTAGACCACGCCCACACCGCTCTCTCTGATGCACAAGCAACAGCAGAGCTTTTGCTTTTTATGCGTCAAAAACTTTTTCAGTTACCAAAAGGACTGTTAGAAACCTTGTTAAATCTTGCGGATAACCTCCTTTATGAAACTTATTTAGTGATTGAAGAAGTATATCAGCGACAGTCCCTCCTTTCTTCTCACGATTTGATGGAGTTCCATGGACTCTTTCTAAGAAAGAAAAGTAAGTTTTTAAAACCACGTAAGCTATCTAAGGATTTTACTAAAAATATTTCCTTGTTAGACTTGGATGAACGTCCTCAGCAAGTTGAATTTGCAGAAAAAGTTGAGCATCTTTTAAAAGAACAGAAAACTGCTTTTATTCAAGCTCAAACGGGACTTGGAAAGACTTATGGTTACCTACTGCCAGCTTTGAGCATGGAAAGTGAAAGTGGCATCCTTGTTAGTGTTCCTACCAAAATCCTTCAAAATCAAATTATGCAAGAAGAAGGAAGTCGATTAAAAGATACTTTTCATATTGATATTCATAGTCTTAAGGGACCTCAAAATTATTTGAAACTCGATAATTTTTATAAAGTACTTCATAGGCCAGAGTCTAACCGCCTATTCACACGCTTTAAAATGCAAGTATTGATTTGGTTAACAGAGACAGAAACAGGTGACTTAGATGAAATCGGGCAGCTGTATCGTTATCAACATTTTATACCTGAATTTGTACATGATGGAAAACTTTCAAAAAAAAGTTTATTTATTTCTGAGGACTTCTGGAAACGCAGTCAAGATAGGGCTAAATCGAGTCGCCTTTTGTTAACCAATCACGCTTATTTGGTAACACGTTTAGAGGACGATCCAGAGTTTGTCAACAATCGCTTGGTAATCATAGATGAAGCTCAAAAAATGCTGATTGCTCTTGAAAACCTCGCCCAAGAGTCTTATCTTCTCGATAATTTAGTAACACAAGTTGAAAAGTCCTTGGAAACAGAAAAAGATCTTATTCAGAGACGGTTGCTTGAGAGTATTGGGTTTGAATGTCGCTATTTGATAAATCAGTTTTACTCAGGACTTAAGAATGACAAGTGGTTGGATTCTCTTGAAAACTTACGCCAGCATTTTTCTGAGTTAAATCTTCCCGAGTATAGAGATATGACGCGCTTTTTTACATCGGACCGTGAATTTTGGCTGGCAACAGCTGAGAAGTCAAGTAAGGATGTGTTAATTTGTTCAAGTAAAAAAGGTCGCTTGCTACTAGCAGATTTATTGCCAGAAGATTGCAGAGTGCTTGGCGTATCTGCCACTCTTGAAATCAGTAATAGAGTTTCTTTAGCGGATTTATTAGGATTTACTGAAGCTCCACTTATTACAGTTGAATCTTTACAACAGAAGCAACAAGAAATTTTATTAGTAAATGATTTTCCGTTAGTAACTGAACATTCTCCTTTAGATTATGCAGAAGAGGTTACATCAGTTATCCATTCCTTACAGGCGTTTCAAGAGCCTTTGCTTGTTTTATTTACGTCTAAAGAATTACTGTTAGCAGTGTCAGATTTACTAGACCATCCTCATTTAGCCCAATATAAAAATGGAGAACCCAGTCAACTGAAGAAACGTTTTGAAAAAGGAGAGCGACAAATCTTACTTGGAACAGGAAGTTTCTGGGAGGGAGTTGATTTTTCTACCCATCCTTGTGTTATTCAAGTAATTCCTCGCTTGCCTTTCCAAAATCCCCAAGAACCTTTGACACGAAAATTAAATCATGAATTGCGTCAGGAAGGGAAGAATCCTTTCTATGATTATCAGTTGCCAATGGCCATTATTCGTCTCAAACAGGCTTTGGGTAGAACAATTAGAAAAGAGGAACAAGCTTCCATTGCTGTGATACTGGATAGTCGAGTTGTTCATAAACGATATGGTAAACAGATTAGACAAGCTTTAGCGAAGGAAAGAACTATCAGAGAGGTGAATAGGAAACAGATTACCTCTGCTGTTATTGATTTCCTCCAAAACAACAAAAATGAAAAATCTAAGAAAGAGAAAAGGTGAATATATGAAACGTTCTCTCGACTCTAGAGTCGATTATAGTTTGCTCCTGCCAGTATTTTTCCTACTGGTTATCGGTGTGGTGACTATTTATATAGCTGTTAGTCATGATTATCCGAACAATATTTTACCCATTTTAGGGCAGCAGGTTGCCTGGATTGCCTTGGGGCTTGTGATTGGTTTTGTGGTCATGCTCTTTAATACAGAATTTCTCTGGAAAATTACCCCTTATCTATATGTTCTTGGTTTAGCTTTGATGGTCTTACCACTGGTTTTTTATAATCCAAGTCTTGTAGCTTCAACTGGGGCTAAGAACTGGGTATCCATTGGGGGCGCAACACTCTTCCAACCTTCAGAGTTTATGAAAATTTCTTATATCTTGATTTTGGCAAGAATTATTGTCCAATTTACTCAAAAACATAAGGAATGGCGACGCACAATTCCTTTGGATTTTCTATTGATAGGCTGGATGATTGTTTTTACTATTCCGATTCTAGTTCTCTTAGCTCTTCAGAGTGACTTAGGTACAGCCTTGGTTTTTGTGGCTATCTTTTCAGGAATCGTTTTATTGTCAGGAGTTTCTTGGAAAATTATTATCCCAGTTTTTGCAACAGGAGTTACTGGTGTAGTCGGCTTTCTTGCAATTTTTTTGAGTAAGGATGGGCGTGCCTTCTTACATCAGATTGGGATGCCAACCTATCAAATTAATCGAATTCTAGCTTGGCTTAATCCTTTTGACTTTGCCCAAACAACCACTTATCAGCAGGCTCAAGGGCAGATTGCGATTGGTAGTGGTGGTTTGTTTGGTCAAGGATTCAATGTATCGAATCTTCTGATTCCGGTTCGAGAGTCAGATATGATTTTCACTGTTATTGCTGAAGACTTTGGTTTTATCGGTTCTGTTTTTGTTATCGCTTTATATCTGCTTCTCATCTATCGTATGCTAAAGATAACATTAAAATCAAATAACCAGTTCTATACCTATATTTCGACTGGCTTTATCATGATGCTACTCTTTCATATCTTTGAAAATATCGGTGCTGTGACAGGCTTACTTCCCTTGACTGGGATTCCATTGCCGTTCATTTCTCAAGGGGGGTCGGCTATTATTAGTAACTTAATTGGTGTTGGCTTGCTTTTATCTATGAGTTACCAGACAAATTTAGCTGAAGAAAAGAGTGGAAATGTTCCATTCAAGCGAAAAAAAGTTGTATTAAAACGAATCAAATAAGGAGGAAATCATGGTTAAAGTAGCAGTTATGTTAGCTCAGGGCTTTGAAGAAATTGAAGCTTTGACAGTTGTAGATGTCTTGCGTCGTGCCAATATCACTTGTGATATGGTTGGTTTTGAGGAGCAAGTAACAGGTTCGCATGCAATCCAAGTAAGAGCAGATCGTGTCTTTGATGGAGATTTATCAGCCTATGATATGATTGTTCTTCCTGGCGGCATGCCTGGTTCTGCACATTTACGTGATAATCAGGCCTTGATGAAAGAATTGCAAAGCTTCGAACGAGAAGGGAAAAAACTGGCAGCCATTTGTGCTGCGCCAATTGCCCTCAATCAAGCAGGGCTATTGAAAAATAAGCAGTACACTTGCTATGACGGCGTTCAAGAGCAAATCCTTGATGGTCATTACGTCAAGGAAACAGTAGTGGTAGATGGTCATTTGACAACCAGTCGAGGCCCTTCAACAGCCCTTGCTTTTGCCTACGAGTTGGTGGAGCAATTAGGAGGAGACGCAGAGAGTTTACGAACAGGAATGCTCTATCGAGATGTATTTGGTAAAAAACAGTAAAACGGGAGTTGTTCTCTCGTTTTTTTACTTGGAAAAATCTAGGAAATCATCGCTTTTTTCATAAAAAAATGCTATAATGAAGGGTATGAAATATCACGATTACATCTGGGATTTAGGTGGAACTTTACTGGATAATTATGAAACTTCAACAGCTGCATTTGTTGAAACTTTAGCGCTGTATGGTATCACACAAGACCATGACAGTGTCTATCAGGCTTTAAAGGTTTCTACTGATTTTGCGATTGAGACATTCGCTCCCAACTTAGAGCATTTTTTAGAAAAGTACAAGGAAAATGAAGCCAGAGAGCTAGAACATCCGATTTTGTTTGATGGAGTTTCTGACTTATTGGAAGACATTTCAAATCAAGGTGGGCGTCATTTTTTAGTCTCTCATCGAAATGACCAGGTCTTGGAAATTTTAGAAAAAACCTCTATAGCGGTTTATTTTACAGAAGTGGTGACTTCTAACTCAGGCTTTAAGAGAAAACCAGATCCTGAGTCCATGATGTATTTAAGAGAAAATTATCAGATTAGCTCTGGTCTTGTAATTGGTGATCGACCGATTGATATCGAAGCCGGGCAAGCTGCAGGACTAGCTACCCATTTGTTTACTAGTATCGTGAATTTAAGACAAGTATTAGACATGTAAGAAAAAGGAAAAAGATGACAGAAGAAATCAAAAATCTGCAGGCACAAGATTATGATGCCAGTCAAATTCAAGTTTTAGAGGGCCTAGAGGCTGTTCGTATGCGTCCAGGGATGTATATCGGATCGACCTCAAAAGAAGGTCTTCACCATCTAGTCTGGGAAATTGTTGATAACTCAATTGATGAGGCCTTGGCAGGATTTGCCAACCATATCCAAGTCTTTATTGAGCCAGATGATTCGATTACTGTTGTCGATGATGGGCGTGGTATTCCAGTCGATATTCAGGAAAAAACAGGCCGACCTGCCGTTGAGACTGTCTTTACTGTTCTTCACGCTGGAGGTAAATTTGGCGGTGGCGGCTACAAGGTTTCAGGTGGTCTTCACGGAGTAGGGTCATCAGTAGTTAATGCCCTTTCCACTCAATTAGACGTTCATGTCCACAAAAATGGTAAGATTCATTACCAAGAATACCGTCGTGGCCATGTTGTCGCAGACCTTGAGGTGGTTGGGGATACAGATAAAACTGGAACAACAGTTCACTTTACACCAGACCCAGAAATCTTTACGGAAACAACAACCTTTGATTTTGATAAATTAAATAAACGGATTCAAGAGTTGGCCTTTCTAAATCGCGGTCTTCAAATCTCCATCACAGATAAGCGCGAAGGTTTGGAACAAACCAAGCATTACCATTATGAAGGTGGGATTGCTAGTTACGTTGAATATATCAATGAGAACAAGGATGTGATCTTTGATACACCAATCTATACAGATGGTGAGATGGAGGATATCACAGTTGAAGTAGCCATGCAGTACACAACGGGCTACCATGAAAATGTTATGAGTTTCGCTAATAATATTCATACACATGAAGGTGGAACGCATGAACAGGGTTTCCGTACAGCATTGACTCGTGTTATCAACGATTATGCTCGGAAGAATAAGTTACTGAAAGACAATGAAGATAACTTAACAGGAGAAGATGTCCGTGAAGGACTGACTGCAGTTATCTCAGTTAAACACCCAAATCCGCAGTTTGAAGGACAAACCAAGACAAAACTGGGGAATAGCGAAGTGGTCAAGATTACCAATCGTCTCTTCAGTGATGCCTTCTCTGATTTCCTCATGGAAAATCCACAGATTGCTAAACGTATCGTGGAAAAAGGTATTTTGGCTGCGAAGGCTCGTGTGGCTGCCAAGCGTGCGCGTGAAGTTACCCGTAAAAAATCTGGTTTGGAAATTTCTAACCTTCCAGGAAAACTGGCGGACTGTTCTTCTAACAATCCTGCAGAGACAGAACTCTTCATCGTCGAAGGAGACTCAGCTGGTGGGTCAGCCAAATCTGGTCGTAACCGTGAATTTCAGGCAATCCTTCCGATTCGCGGTAAGATTTTGAACGTTGAAAAGGCAAGTATGGATAAGATTCTAGCTAACGAAGAAATTCGCAGTCTTTTCACAGCGATGGGAACAGGATTTGGTGCAGAATTTGATGTTTCAAAAGCCCGTTACCAAAAACTCGTTTTGATGACCGATGCCGATGTCGATGGTGCTCACATTCGTACCCTTCTTTTAACCTTGATTTATCGTTATATGAAACCAATTCTAGAAGCTGGTTATGTTTATATCGCCCAACCACCAATCTATGGTGTCAAGGTTGGAAGCGAGATTAAAGAATATATCCAGCCAGGGGCAGATCAAGAAATTAAACTCCAAGAAGCCTTAGCACGCCACAGTGAAGGTCGTGCCAAACCAACCATTCAGCGTTATAAAGGTTTGGGTGAGATGGATGATCACCAGTTGTGGGAAACAACTATGGATCCCGAACACCGTTTGATGGCTAGAGTTTCTGTGGATGATGCTGCAGAAGCAGATAAAATCTTTGATATGTTGATGGGGGATCGAGTAGAGCCTCGTCGTGAGTTTATCGAAGAAAATGCTGTCTATAGTACACTTGACGTTTAAAAAATGGGAAATGGTTCCCATGGTTTAAAAAATATGATATAATCATTACGATTGTTTCTAGTATAAAAGGAGTTTAATATGTCTAATGGACAACTAATTTATCTAATGGTTGCGATTGCAGTCATTTTGATTCTGGCTTATGTGGCAGCTATTTTTCTACGCAAGCGAAACGTAAGTAGATTAACAGGTCTTGAAGAAAGAAAAGAACAGCTCTATAATCTTCCTGTTAATGATGAGGTCGAAGCAGTAAAAAATATGCATTTGATTGGTCAAAGCCAAGTGGCCTTTCGTGAATGGAATCAAAAATGGGTAGACTTATCTTTGAATTCGTTCGCTGATATTGAAAATAACATCTTCGAGGCAGAAAGTTATAATAATTCTTTCCGTTTCTTTAAAGCAACACATAAGATTGATCAAATTGAAAGTCAAATTGATTTGATTGAAGAAGATATTACATCAATTCGTAATGCCTTATCTGAACTTGAAAAACAAGAGTCTAAAAATAGTGGACGTGTTTTACATGCTTTAGATTTGTTTGAATCGCTTCAAAATACTGTAGAAGAAGATTCAGAGAAATATGGACAAGCTCTTCCAGAAATTGAGAGGCAATTGGAAAACATTCAATCTGAATTCTCTCAATTTGTTACCTTGAATTCTTCGGGAGACCCAGTTGAAGCAGCAGCTATTCTGGATGCTACTGAAAATCATATTCTTGCTTTAACACATATTGTTGACCGTGTTCCAGGTCTTGTAACAACTCTGACAAGTACTTTACCTGATCAGTTAGTAGATTTGGAAGAAGGTTACCGTAAATTATTAGATGCTAATTACCATTTCATAGAAACAGATATCGAGTCACGTTTCCAACTCTTGTATGAATCCTTGAAAAAGAATCAAGAAAATATTCGTCAATTGGAATTGGATAATGCAGAGTATGAAAATACTCAAATTCAAGAAGAAATTAATTTACTTTACGATATTTTTACTCGTGAAATTGCTGCTCAGAAAGTTGTTGAAAGTCTTCTTTCAACACTTCCAACCTATCTCAATCATGTGAAGGAAAATAATAAAGTCCTTGTTCAGGATCTTGAACGTTTGAGCCAGACTTATCTTTTGCCAGAAACAGATGCGAGTCATGTTCGTCGTATTCAAGCTGATTTATCTGCTCTTGAGACTGCAATTCTGGATGTTATTGAAGATCAGTCAGAACCAACTCAAGCATATTCTGTTTTGGAGGAGCAATTAGAAGCTCTCCAAAGCCAACTTAAAGAGATTGAAGATGAACAGATTTCTGTTAGCCAACGTCTTGCGGAGGTTGAAAAAGATGACATTAATGCTCGTCAAAAAGCAAATGTTTATGTGAATCGCTTGCATACGATCAAACGTTATATGGAAAAGAGAAATTTACCAGGAATTCCACAAAGTTTCTTGAAAATCTTCTTCACTGCGAGTCATAACACAGAAGAATTAATGTCAGAGTTAGAGCAAGAACTCGTTGATGTTGAATCAGTAAATCGAATTCTTGAAATTGCAACAAATGACATGGAAGCACTCGAAGCAGAAACATATAATATTGTTCAATATGCAACATTGACAGAACAATTGCTACAGTATTCGAACCGTTACCGCTCATTTGATGAACGAATTCAAGAAGCCTTTAATGAATCACTAGAAATTTTTGAAAAAGAATTTGATTATCATGCTTCATTTGATAAGATTTCGCAAGCGTTGGAAGTTGCAGAGCCTGGTGTTACAAATCGTTTTGTATCTTCTTATGAGAAAACACGTGAGACGATTCGTTTCTAAAAAGCTTAGTTTATTCTAAGCTTTTTTCTTTGCTCAAAAGTCATGAGATTACTTGTTTATCATTGAAATTAATGCTTGGTTTTGATATCATGTAAATATGAAGAAAAATAGAACAAAGCGTAGTAGTCACGCTAAAAAGAGAAGTATTTTACTCGTTTTTGTAGGAATTTTGGGATTGGCGATGATTCTCCTAGGCGGTGCAATCGGCTATAAGATTTTCCAAAAATATACCTTTGAAGAAACTATCCAAACCGTTAAAAATGAGAAAGATCAACTTTTCAACGAAGGAAGTCAGAAGGAAAGCTTTAAAAAGGGACAGACTGAGATTATTGTTTATTATCCCCTCCAAGGAAATGAGATTATTCCTTCAATAAAAGATAAGATTAATCAGGATATTAAAGATAAATTAGAAGATAAAGATAACCTTGTTTTTTATTATACAGAGAAACTAGATTCAGTTTTAAAGGGAATTATCACACACAGTATAAGCAAGCAAATCTATGATTTGTCTAATTCTAAGGTAGAGGAGACAGAGAAAACTTCCTTTAGAAAAGTATATTTGACTGAGGATGGTAAATTATTTACCCTGGATCAATTATTTTCAGATTCTAGTAAGGCAAAGGAGATATTGCTAAAAGAACTCACATCTTTCTTAAAGGATAAGAAATTAGAACAAGGAAAGATTGATCAGCTTGTTAAAAGCTTTTCTGATCAAGATTTGTCTGCATGGAATTTTGATTACAAGGATAGTCAAATTATCCTTTACCCAAGCCAGGCAGTAGAAAACATAGATGAGATTGCCTTGCCAGTATCCAGTTTCTTTGATGTGGTACAATCCTCTTATTTATTAGATAAGGATGCCGAACTTTATAAGGCTTATTATGAAAAGAAAAATCAAAAAGTAGTAGCTTTAACTTTTGATGATGGACCAAATCCTGCGACGACAAATCAAGCATTAGATACACTTTCTAAGTATGGTATCAAGGCAACTTTCTTTGTTTTAGGTAAGAATGTTTCTGGCAATGAAGAGATATTGAAACGCATGAAAGCAGATGGCCATGTCATTGGAAACCATAGTTGGAGCCATCCAGTGCTTTCAAAACTTTCGCTTGATGAAGCTAAAAAACAAATTACTGATACTGAGGATGCGATAACTAAAGTCTTGGGTTCTAGTTCTAAACTCATGCGACCGCCTTATGGAGCTATTACAGACGACATTCGCAATAGTCTCGATTTGAGTTTTATTATGTGGAATGTGGATAGTTTGGATTGGAAGAGTAAGAATGAAGCAGCTATTTTGACGGAGATTCAACGTCAAGTTCGTAATGGTTCGATTATCTTAATGCATGATATCCATGCTGAAACAGTGAATGCTTTACCAAAGATTATAGATTATCTAAAAGAGCAAGGATATCACTTTGTCACAGTTCCTGAAATGCTTAATTCACGATTGAAAGCACATGAACTATTCTATGATCGTGATCAGTAAGATTTTTGTTGAATGATCAATTAAATAGCAAGTAATTTTTCAATAAAGAAATTTAGTCTTGTATCACTCGAGACTAAATTTTTTTATGCTTAAATCTCGTAAGAGGATTGGTTAATATTACAATTTTGTTACAAAATAAGTTTTTGATAGAATTTTCTGATAATTTAGTATATAATACTTTTAATTTAAATAAAAAGGAGTGATTTTATGGGAGATTGCAAAGATTTTTGCCATAAAAAGTACCAAGTAGCAACGATTTTTCTGCTAACGGTCTTTGCATTCGGATTTACTTTCGCACAGGTTAGTGCCGATGAGGAAAAATTTGAAACATCCAATCAAGTTACACATGCTGTAACGACTAATAAATTAGATGATTCAAATAAGCTCGCACCGCCAGTCACGGCTGACAAGAATGCTCTAAATTCTTCTTCGAAGGAAAAAACAGAAGTGACAGAGTCATTAAAACAAGATGATTCTATAGAATATAGAGATAATAAGTCAGACAAGAATGTAACCACACAGAAAGAAACGACTGCTATAAAAAGTGAAGAGAAGAAGGAAGAATCAGCAGTGAAAAGTAATTCTTCTTCGGAAAGCATCCAATCACAGTCGTTATCTCAAGCTGGACAGAAAGAAAAGCCAAACAGTATCTCCAGTAATGAAATTATTACTGTCCCTAAAACCTGGGAAGCAGGACATAAAGGACAAGGAACTGTAGTCGCTGTTATAGATTCAGGTCTTGATTTGAATCATGAGGTTTTGCGTATTTCTGATCCGTCAAAGGCGAAATTTAAAAATCAGGATGATATCGAAAAAGCTAAAAAGGCTGCTGGTATTGACTATGGGAAATGGTACAGTGATAAAGTAGTATATGCTTATGATTACTTTGATGGAACTGATAATATAAAAGAGGCTGAAAAAGAGTCTCATGGAATGCATGTTACTGGGATTGTAGCTGGAAATCCTGTTAATAAAGCCCCAAATTCTGAGAAGGTTTATGGGGTGGCGCCAGAAGCTCAAATTATGTTTATGAGAGTTTTTTCAGACAGAAATAAAACTACAGCCTCTGCCCTCTATGTAAAAGCTATTGATGATGCTGTTGCATTAGGTGCAGATGTGATCAATATGAGTTTGGGTGCAGGTGCGGGTTCAACGGTAGATGCAGGTTCAGATATCATTGATGCAGTAAAAAGAGCACGTGCTAAAGGAGTATCTGTTGTTATTGCTGCTGGTAATAGTAATACTTTCGGTAGAGGTTTTTCACAACCATTGGCAGCAAATCCTGATTATGGTCTCGTCGGAAATCCCTCTACAGTGGAAGATTCAATTTCTGTTGCTTCGATTAATAATAAAATTCTAACTACTGAAGTCTTTGAAGTAAAAGGTTTAGAAAATGACGCTACCCTTGATTATGGTAAGTTTGATTTTAATAGACCTGAAACAGAAAAAGATTTTGAAAAAGGGAAAGAATACGAATATGTAGCAGCGGGTATTGGTCGTGAAGAAGATTTTGCTAATATTGATGTAAGAGGCAAGTTAGCACTGATTCAACGTGGTAAAATTCATTTTTCTGATAAGATTAAAAATGCTCTTAAACACGGTGCAGCTGGAGTTTTAATTTATAACAACGTTGAAGGTGCAAATGTTAGTATGTCTGTTACAGGTGATGCTAAGAAAATCCCATCTGTCTTTATTTCAAAACATTATGGTGAAATTCTTAAGTCTGGTCAGTATAAAATTGTCTTTAATCACAAGATGGATAATCGTAAATCAGACGTTGCAGACCAATTATCAGATTTTTCAAGTTGGGGAGTTACAACTGATGGACAATTGAAACCAGATGTTACTGCACCTGGTGGAAATATCTATTCATCATTTAACGACAATAGCTATGGAAGTATCAGTGGAACAAGTATGGCGGCCCCTCATGTAGCTGGTGTCGCAGCATTAGTCAAAGAATATTTAGCGAAAAAACATCCTGAATTATCAGCTAGTCAAATTTCAGAGATTGTAAAAGCTTTAATTATGTCTACTGCAAAACCACATTTTAATAAACAAACTGGAGCCTATACTTCTCCACGTCAGCAAGGTGCGGGCGTAGTTGACACGATGGCGGCAACAAGCACAGATTTATTTGTAACAGGTACAAATAACTATCCAAGTGTTACTCTTGGCAATGTTGGTGATAAATTTACCTTTGAAGTTACAATTCATAATATTTCGGATAAAGACCAAACATTGAAGATGATTGTAAATACAAATACGGACGAAGTTGCCGAAGGGAAATTCACTCTCCGTCCACGAAAACTAACTGAAACAGTTTGGCCTGAAGTAACTGTGAAAGCTCATAGTACGAAGACAGTAACAGTTAGTGTAGATACAAGTAAGTTTACTGAAGAACTTAGCAAAATAATGCCAAATGGATATTTTCTAGAAGGATTTGTTAGATTTGTCAATCCTGCAGATGATGGTTCTGTTATTGGTTTACCATTTATGGGATTTAAGGGAGAATTCCAGAATCTACCTGCAATTGAAAAACCAATTTATCAATTGATTAAGGAAGGAAACAGTGGATTTTACTCTGAAATTGATAAAGATAATCCAGGGATTTCACCTTCAGACGATGCAACTTATTTAACAAGTTCTGAAAATGATGTAAATGTTTTAAAAGCAGAGCGTCAAGGAAATCGAGTGACTGTACTCGGAGTGAAACAAGATGCTGAAGGAAAATACCATCTTCAATTAGATGAAAAGGGGAACATCCGCCTTGCTATCTCGCCAAATGAGGATGGTAATAAAGATTCTGTTCAATTTAAAACTCTTGTCTATAGAAATTTGGTAAATCTTCGTGCAACAGTTTATGATTCTTCGGATACAACACACAGTCAACCTATTTGGCAAAGTCGTCCAACAGACCTTGTAAAAAATTATTTTGATGGTGATACTAGAAATCCAAGAAGTTACATTGTAGATAAAACAGCTTGGGGAGGACAGGATTCTAATGGAAATCGAGTCTCTGATGGAATTTATGACTATGTTATTAGTTATAAGCCAGATGTCCCTGGAGCTGAGGAACAATACACAATATTTAAAATTCAAATCGACACACAAAAACCTCTGATTACTTCGGGATATATTCGTTCTCAAGAAGAACAAGAACAATTTATAGCTCGCAAACCTCAGGATGTAGGAAATGGTGGAATTCTTCTAGAAAAAGTCTTTTATATTCGTCCTTCTGAAAATAGAGAGGCGACAGATTCAGAAATCGAACAGTATCAAATTATCAAACAAAATGAAGATGGTAGTTATACACTTCCTAAGAACGTTGATAAATCGAAAATCTTCTATTATGTAGAAGACTTTGCGGGAAATGTAGATTTTATATCTCTCAAAGATCTTGTAGGTGAAGAAAATAGTGGTCGTGTAAAAATTGCTATACTAAACAATAAAACCAACGATGAGATTGATACAACTTATGTTTATCGCATTAAAAATAGCGAAGGACAATATGTAACTGTTGATAAGTCAAAAGATATTAATTTCTTGAAATTTGGGCATTATGTTGCGGAAATTTTTAGCTATGACCGTACAGAGTTGAAATTTGTGAGTGCTCTATCTAAGGAATTTGATTTAACGAAAGAAAATAGTTTTCAAACTATTACCTTCTTGGCTAACAAAATGAAATATGCCCCAGTAACGGTTGGATTTAATCAAGCTGTTCCTGGAACTACAACGATTACTTTAGTAGGTGAAGACGGTCAGAGTCAAGTCTTGCCAGCTGAAACATATGGTAAACATTCTTATGGTAAGAAAGTAGTTACTGGTGAGTATAAAGTTCTTGTAAATCTATCAAACGGTTATGAATTACTTGATAATCTTCAACCATTTAAAGTTCTGTTTGGTAAAAATAATGTTTTGTCACTTTCAGTTGTTTCTAAGTTAGCTCTGATTGCAGCTTTAAATAAACAAATGGAAGTAGTTAAAACTCCGAGATATTATAATACAAAACAGAAGTTAAAAGAAATTTTTGATCAAAGTGTCAAAGATGCGCAACTAGCATTGGGAAGTAAACTTAACCAAGATAAAATTGACCAAATTGTTAAGGCTTTAGAGTCTGCTATGCAAACATTGGATGGTAAGGAATCTGATATCACATCATTGAAGAATGCTATTAAAGCATATGCTGAGACAGTTAAAAAAGGTAAATATATAAATTCTGATCAAGAACGCAAAGGTCAATATGATCGTGAATTTAAACTCTTGGCATTATTAATTACAAAAGATTTGATAACTCAAGATGAAATCGACCGTCTATTGACCGCTTTCTTGAAAGCACAAGACCAGCTGAATGGGAAAGAAACAGATTTCATGAGCTTAAAAAATGTTATCGTGGATGAAGTGAAGTTCCAAGACAAAGATCCAAGATTTTTGGCAGCTAGCAAAGAGGAGAAAGATGCATATAATCTTATTTTCAACAAAGCTAAGCTACTTTTGGAAAATGCAGAAGCTAGTCAAGAAGAAATTAATGCAGTAATCAATGCTCTAAAAGAGACGGCTGTAAAACTTAAGGCTAATAAAGTAGAGATTCCAATCAAACCAGTTGCACCAGTTAAGCCGGTTATTCCAACTAAACCAGTTGTAACGATTAATCCAGTTATTCCAGCTAAACCAGTTGTAACGATTAAACCAGCTAATCCAACTAAACCAGTTGTAACGATTAAACCAGTTATTCCAGCTAAAC